>JAQCBC010000045.1 GCA_027621615.1 bacterium | reverse complement strand
GCGGCTCCCAGTGCGGTTTCAGATCTAGATTTAAACCGATACCAGGGCACGTGGTATGAAGTGGCCCGGATGCCCAATCGATTTCAGAAAGCGTGTGTTCAGGCGGCCGTGGCGCGGTATCAGCGTCTAGATTCCGGGCGGTTATCCGTTGAAAATCAGTGCGAGACGGCTAACGGCAAGCGTAAAACGGCGCGAGGCATTGCCCGGCAGCCAGACCCCAATCAACCGGGCAAATTGGCCGTGAGTTTTTTTAGTATTTTGGGGATTCGTCCCATATGGGGGGCGTATTGGGTACTGGCCATTGATACGGACTATTCGGTGGCTGTTGTTGGGGATGCTAAGCAAACGTATGCCTGGATACTATCGCGGACGCCGACCCTGACAAACGATCGTATGCAAGACGCGATTGCGGTGCTAGTCCGCAATGGCTATGATACCGGTACGCTTATTCAGTCCAATTTTGCGATCGGTACAAAGTAGTCCTATGATTTTCAAATGATTGGTGCAATTCCCAAAAATCGGAGTATTTAAAGCTGGTAGAGCTGATGTGCGCGCATGGCGGATAATAGAGGGAGTAACGGGAGCCCTTGAATAGCATCGCTGGTACCCTCAACCTCAGAAAACAGGTGGATACCGAGGGATTCAAATTTGTAAGCCCCACAGCTAAAATAGGGTTCATCGCAGTGCACATAATGCGCAATCTCAGCATCGGTTAGCGCGCGCATATGCAGGGTGCAGGTTTGTGTGCTTTCCCACAGGGGTGTTCCATGGCGAAACAAGACCATGCCATTCACGAGTTGGTGGGATCGATTGGCCAATTGCGTGAGTTGTTGGATTGCGACATCGGCGGTCATGGGCTTGGATAAACAGTGATGATCCACCACGCAGAGCTGATCGGCTGCAATCACAATAGCGTCAGGGTGCAGTGCAGAAACAGCGGACCCTTTGGCACGCGCTACGGCCACGGCCACGGCTTCCGGAGACTGGCCAGTCAGGCTTTGCTTGAGTGCAGACTCATCCACATCAGCAGAAACTTGGGTGAATGCAAATCCTGTTTGGGCTAACACCGCTGATCGGTAAGGGGATTGAGAGGCCAGAATTAGCAGATCGGCGAGTGTGGTCAAGATTATTTAATCAATTGCATGAACTCAGCACGGGTGCGCGAATCAGACCGAAACAACCCCAGCATGCGGCTGGTTACGGTTGAGCTGTTTCGTTTTTGAACCCCACGGGTTGACATACACTGATGCGCGGCATCAATGACAACGGCTACGCCTTTGGGCTCTAAAACTGTTTGAATAGTATTGGCAATGAGCGCTGTCATCGTTTCTTGCGTTTGCAAACGTTTGGCATAAATATCCACCACACGCGCTAATTTGCTAATGCCAACCACACGATTGTTGGGAATGTAGGCCACGTGGGCTTGTCCAATGATTGGGACCATGTGGTGCTCGCAATGCGACTCCATGTCAATATTCTTAACAATCACCATTTCGTCGTAGTCTTCCACCTCTTCGAACGTTTTTCGGAGAACAGACTCAGCATCTTTGGTGTAACCGGAGAAAAACTCATCGTAGGCATTGAGAACGCGCTTGGGCGTTTCAATGAGTCCCTCGCGGGTGGGGTTGTCACCGGCATATCGAATTAACGTTTCAACCGCTTTTTCGGCTTCTTCGCGCGAAGGTCGACAGCATTGAGTTGGGTTTTTTGATGGTTGTGTCATTGGCTTATACTCCATAGTTTACATTTTTTAGTTTTCATTTTTCAGTTTTCATTATATAATATACTTTAGTATTAATCCAAACATAATATGAAAACATGCAATTAATAACGCCCGATGAATGTAAGCCCGTATTGGGCAATCCCGATGTTGCCATTGTTGACGTGCGCGAATCGGGTGAATTTTTGGCATCGGCCATCCCCGGGGCGATTCATATGCCCCTTAGCACGATTGATTCGCAGGGTGTGGATGCGCTGGATGCGTCGACAGTGGTTGTCTATTGTTTATCGGGCATGCGAGCGGCACAGGCTGCGCAGGCGATTCAAGCGTCAACTAAATCAGTGTATGTGTTATCCGGGGGGATTCGGGCTTGGCAAGCCCAAGGGGGGGCGGTGCATACCCGTCGGGTGATCCGGTTTACTATTATGCAACAGGTGCAAATCATTGCCGGCGGATGTGTCTTGGCGGGTGTTATTCTTTCTAAAGTTCATCATCCATATTGGGTATACGTATCTGGTTTTATGGGCACAGGTTTATTATTTGCCGGATTATCAGGATGGTGCGGGATGGCTAAAGTGTTGGTTAAACTGCCGTGGAATCGGTCCCGATGACTCCGGATACGGGCATGCAAGTCGTCCCATTTTTTGATACGGCGACTTCGACGTTTAGTTATGTGGTTGTGGATACGGCTACCCAACACTGTGCGGTGATTGACAGCGTCATGGATTACGATCCATACAGTGGCACTGCGCGTACCCATTCGGCGGATCAAATTATCGACTATATTCAGACCCACAACCTGGTGAATGACTGGATTATTGAAACCCATATTCATGCGGACCATGTTAGCGCAGCGTATTATTTAAAAGAAAAAATTGGGGGGAAAACGGGGATCGGGGCGCATATTGTGGATGTGCTCAAATTTTGGGTCGGTATTTTTGAGAACCAGTCCGATACTCCCTTAACTGGGGAGCAGTTTGACTGTTTATTTGCAGATGGCGACACCTTTGCCATTGGGACGGTGGGTGTTCGGGTGTTGCATACGCCGGGGCATACCCCAGCGTGTTTGACGTATGTGGTTAATGACACGAATCTGTTTGTGGGGGATACTATTTTTGCGCCGTACGCTGGGACAGCTCGGTGTGATTTCCCGGGTGGAAGTGCGGCCCAGTTGTATGCGTCTATCCAGCGGTTGTATACCTTTCCGGATGCGACTCAAATTTATCTGTGTCACGATTATCCAGAAGCGGGGGTGGATCCAATGTATCGGACTACTGTTGGGGAGCAGAAAAAAAGCAATCGCATGATTCATGCAGGGGTATCCGAAGCGGCATTTGTTGAGTTTCGAGAGACTCGGGATTATGGAAAAGCGGTTCCCAAGCTGATTATTCCGGCCATTCAAACCAACGCGCGATTGGGGAGTTTTGGGGATCCATCGCCGGGCGGGATCCAGTTTATCAAAGTGCCGATTAATCAACTCAACCGAGACCAAGGGGTGTTTCGCAAAGTTACCTCTAAGTATTGTGTAACCGGTCAATTGACCCCAGACTTAATTGATGATGCCTGTGCCCGTGGGTTTCGGTCTATCGTATGCTTTCGTCCGGATCATGAAAGCCCGGATCAGCCCTTGGCCGAGGACTTGGCGGCGTATGCAACGCAAAAAGGCTTAACGTTTATTCAATTGCCCGTTGCTTCGATGGCGGCCATTTCAGATGCTACAGTCGCAGACTTTGCCAAGAATTATGCGGAATTGCCAACCCCTATTGTGGGGTTTTGCAAATCTGGGGGGCGTGCATTGAAGGTGTGGAAACAGATGAAAGAGACGCTGTAGCGGAGCGATTGGGTGGCACTAATTGGCTACGTGGGTGCGTTTTTAATGGGGATAACGCTGGGGGCCATGGGGAGTGGGGGATCCATTTTGACGGTTCCTTTATTGGTCTATGGCTTGGGGGTGGCACCGATGGTGGCAACGGGGTATTCGTTGTTGATTGTGGGTATCACGGCGCTGATTGGTGCGGTTATTCAGTATCGGCAGGTGGCGATCCGATCCGCAACGCTATTTGCGGTCCCTTCCATTATAACCACCTATGCGACTCGGGCGTATCTTGTGCCCAATATTCCAGAGTATGTGTGGGGGATTCATCGGGATACGGGCATTATGGTCATTTTTTCTGGTCTCATGCTTGTCTCGGCTGTGATGATGTATCGAACAGAGTCTGAGTATTCATCCACGAGTGTCTCGCACCCGGTGGCGCTGATTCTTGTGGAAGGGGTGGGGGTTGGGTTCATTACGGGTTTGTTGGGTGCTGGGGGTGGGTTTTTGATTATCCCCGCCTTGGTGTTGCTGATGCGGATCCCGATGGCGATGGCGGTGGGCTCATCGCTGTTTATTGTTGCATTAAAATCGATAATTGGGTTTATGGGGGATTGGCAATCCGGTATTGTTATTGAGATGCCCATGTTGGGTTATTTTATTGCCTGTACGGTTGCTGGGATGGTGGTTTCAACGCTGTATGTGCCGACCAAACTGCGGGTTAACCGGCAACGGGTATTTGCTATTTTTACCGCAAGTCTAGCCGTTTTGATGATGATGAAGGAGTTGCTGTAAGTGCTGAATCCGATGGCCGGTAATAATCTGATGGGTTAGTCAAACCAGCGTTTTCGTTTAAACAGTACCAGCAACAGGCCAACGATACCCAGCATACAAAGCAGCAATAGGGGGTATGCGTAGGGCCAATTGAGTTCGGCCATATGGGTAAAGTTCATGCCATAAATTCCGGTCATAAACGTGAGTGGCAAAAAGATAGCGGATACAATGGTTAGGAGTTTTGTAATATCATTGGATCGCAGATTAATGGCCGCGAGGTGGCGTTCGCTCAAATCGATTAATTCTTCTCGGAACGATTCGGAAATATCAATAATATGTGTAATATGTTCGTGCAGATCGGTCAGGTATTTGCCTGTTTTTTCATCGATGAGTGGGGATTCGGATTTTTTAAGCAACAGGATGCTATCGCGGGTGTACCAGAAATAGCGTTTTAACATCAGAACGTGGTTTTTGAGTGCTTGAATATGTTTGAGTGTCTCGTGGGTGGGGCAGTTGTCGACTTCTTGGTTCAATTCTGAGATGCGGTGATCGATGGTTTGCAATGTTTCAAAATAGGTATCAATCACATAATCAACGAGTGCGTACAAGAGATAGTCGGTATTTTTTTCTAAAATTTTCCCTTTTTTTTGTGCCATACGGTTCTTAATTACTTGAAAGGTGTCCGTCGTTTGTTCTTGAAATGAGACAATCGCATTGGATTGCAAGCACAGTGCGATATGCTCAAAGTTGAGGGTTGTGCCATCAAACCGAATGGCTTTAATAATCATAAAAATTCCCAAGCCGCCCTCTTCCAATTTGGGCAAGCTGCTGGTGGTCACCACGTCTTCTAAAATAAGGCCATGCAGATCAAACAAGGTGCCAATGGCATGAATCAATTCAGGCTGGTGCACCCCACGTACGTCCAGCCAACAGCAGTCATTGGGGTTGCGATGCTTGGCAATATCAGATGGGGAGCTCAAGTCAAAAAATTCGGCGCCATGGGTGCCATACCGCGCGAGGGTATACTGAATGGGTTCGGTTTTTTCAGGTCCAATATGAATCAGATCACCGGGAGGCAGTCCCGTTTTTTTAGTCATTCGATTTAAGTATTGTTTCATGGCTGGTGTTTAATGTGGATATCGCGTTGTGGGAATGGGATGCTAATGTTGTTGGCTTTGAATCGGTTCCAAATCATGATCATAACCTCGGATTGAATGGCATATCGGCCTTGGGTCACATCATCCACAAATAGAAACAAGAGAAAATTCACGGCATTATCCCCAAACGTGCGTAGGTGCACTTCGGGTTCGGGATATTGGCTGCATTGGGGGTGCGATTTGGCGGCGTCCAAGATCAAGGCTTGGGCGTGTTTAATATCGGAGTCGTAAGCAACCCCCACGTTAATTTCGATGCGGCCTTGGGCATTGCTATAGGTCCAATTGGTCACTCGGTGGGTAATAAAGTCTTCATTGGGGACCATAATTTCTTTGCCATCAAATGTTTCAATGCGGGTATAGCGGGCGTTGATTTGTCGAATAAAGCCGTAGATTCCGCCATCCATTTCGATTAAATCATCCACTTCGAAGGCATTTTCGAACAATAAAATAATACCACTGATGAAGTTAGCGGCGATTCTTTGCAACCCAAATCCAATTCCCACGCCCAAAAATCCAAAGATAACAGTTAAAGCGGTTAGGTCAATGCCCAGCACACGCAAGCCAATAATTAGCAACAGCAGGTACAGGACAATTTCGAGTGATTTTGAAAGCAGGGCTTTGGTGCTTGATTTTAGGCGTTTATTTTTCTTAATGTGTTTGTTTAACCATTGCATAATCACCGATATACCCCAGGCCAAAATGCCGATTAACCCAATGGCTTTTAGCAGGGTGATTGGGTTAATAGTAATGCTGCCAATGGGGATGGCGAGTGCGTTAATTTTTTTTCCAAGACTGCCCAGCATGTTGAGTTGATTTAAGGTCCAAGAGAGAATCCCGAATACAACAACCAGGGCGCTGATGATGATATTGCGGGTTCCATTCCAGACACAGTTGGCGAGAAATATAAATAGGGACAATTGCAAAGCGGCGTAGACTAGGGTTAGGTCGCTGAACCATAGTTTGCCGACGATAGCCAGGGTAACCAGGCTGATGAGGTAGTATCCGTAGTGTAGGGTTGTGTGTATCAGCTGATTGAGCCAAACGAGTTTGGGCTTGGGGGCCTTTTTTTTGTAGCGTTTGCTGGCCCAGCTGAGTAGGAATCCACAGGTAATAGCGATTGCAATCCCAAGGACTTGAGGCCAAGTGTGGGTGGCCAATGCGAGTAAATGAGCGGACAACATATTTTAGATTGTATCGGAGTTAGGGGCTAAGTTCCAGCGACTGAAACGGAAGTGTCCATCAAACCCAGTCTGTGAATTCCATTAACTGCGTGAGTTGATCGTCATCGGATAGCGATGTGGTTTGATTGACTATAATTCTTTCTTTGATTTGTACGGATACAGCATTACATTAAATTGAACTAAAATTTAAAAGCCGATGCCATACGGTTGCATTCCTGCTTGCTTCGTCCATAGTCTGATGCAACCTTCTGCCAATTCTGAACAGCCTT
>JAQCBC010000044.1 GCA_027621615.1 bacterium | reverse complement strand
TCGGCGGGCGATTGCGACTCCCTTAAGTTGCGATCCGGAGGATCCGGGTGTTTCAGCGCTTGTTTGCGCAGTGCAAGCGTGGGTGCAGGGGGTGCCAGACTCGGCCGATACGCTTCTTGAGGGACTTCGCGAGTGGTTGGCAGGGGTAGATGCTGAGACGGTATCGTATTATGCGATGGTGGCTGCCTTGCGGTCATTTCAGGATGACTATGTTGATGTGGGGGGCTCCGCCATTCAGGTGCGTGAGGATCTGTTGGTGTATTTGAGTGGTGTTGTGGTTTCACGTGAAACATCGGGGGTTCCTGTGGTCTCTTTTTTAGAGGGCACTGGGGCTGCCCCGTCGGTGGTCATGGTGTTGGGGTGCGATCAAGACGCAATCCCCCGATTTGAATCGCCGACTTATTTAGGCCGATTAATTGATGAGCCGGATTGTGTGGCTCGGTATCAGAGTGCTGGGGATTATTACAGTGGCTGTCCGGCGCGTGAGCGGTGGTTTTCGTATGCGACCGGAGAATCGCAACTGGGCCCAAGTCGTTTATTTGATTCAGCTATTGAGTGGGTGGCACCGCTGTTTCAACCACTGGATAGTCCAGAGGCCTGCGGGGTGTTGCCAGATTCAAAACCGCTGGTTTTTCCGGCCGAATTGGCCTTAAGCGCAACAGCGATGAATGCGTATGCCCAGTGTCCGCAACTGTATTATTATCGCTATGTTTTGAATCTGGACGGCGTGGCTGTGGATCGGCTGGGGGTTTTGTGGGGGGGGATGGTGCATCGAATCGCTCAGGTGTTCTTGTCTGGATTGTCTTCAGAGGAGGGACGCTTATTGGCAACCGATTCGGCGCAATTGCGGCCGGCGTTATCAGCGGCGATTGAGTCGGTACTGACCAGCCAATCGTGGCCGACGCATGGGGTGTTGTATGTCCGGCAGGCTTGGTTTGAAACTGGGCTTCTGGATGCCTTTTTGGCTAGTTTCGAGCGGATGGGGTTGCGTGTTTTTCAAACAGAATATGCGTTTGAATCCATTCCGTTGGTATCGGGAGCGACGGTATCCGGGGCTATTGATTGTATTTTAGAAGACCCCAGTACGGGTGTGTTGGTCGTCGTTGATTTTAAGACGGGTGCAACCGTGCCGTCTAAAAAAGATTCGGTTACGGGCAAGCACCATCAGCTGGCTGTCTATGTGCATGTTGCTCAGGCGTGCTTTCCGGATCGGCCGGTGGTGGGTGCGTGTTTTTGGCATATTAAAGACAGCTGTGTTGAGCCGGTAATCGTGTTAGCCGATGATGATGCAAAATCAACGCTATTTAAGCCATTTAATCAGCGGTTTCATGCGCTGGATGCAGCGCTTCGGGCCAATCAGTCGGCGCTTTGGGAGGCGCTTGTTGCATCGATTCGGTCTGGGCAGTATGGGGCCACGCCCAATCTGAGCCCCAATACATGTTCTCGTTGTGTGTATCAATTTATGTGTCCGGAAATAAAATGGGCGTAGATCCTGCGTTTTCTCAGTATCAGTTTGTTGAAGCGGTGGCCGGTGCGGGCAAAACCACGATGCTGGTTAATCGCTTTTGTTCGGTGGTTGGGCAAGGAACCGTGGTGGCGATTACCTATACCAACAAAGCGGCATATGAAATGAAGCGGCGTATTCAAGCCCAATTGGGGCGACCGACGCCCGTGTTGGTTATGACGGTGCATCAGTTTTGCGGTATGATCTTGCGATTGTTTCCGTTTGATTCCCAGTGGCCCATCGCGTTTTCGGTTTTGGATGGCGGGGCTGCCGATATGATGCGTCGGCAAGCGGTGGCGTGTGTGATGCATGAGCGGTGTCGGCGGGCGGACGCGGATTGGTTGGCAATGGTTGCTTGGGTGTCCGATTATCAATTGGAGCGTATTGTGTTAAAGCTGTTGGCGTATCCCGGCTTGATTGCGGGGCTGAGCCAGTCGGTCCCGGCGTTGTACCAGTTAACACGCGAAAGTTTGGCGGTCTACGGGCAATTAAAGTCAAGCCAAGGCGCATTGGATTTTGATGATCTAATGAGTCATGCCCGATCCGTGCTTAAACAAGTGGGAAGTGGGCCGGTTCAGCACCTGTTGTTGGATGAGGCTCAGGATACCAATGCGGATCAATGGGCGTTGGTTCAGTTATGCGGGGTCTTGCGAACCGATGTTTCACGTGAAACATCGGTCTTCATTGTGGGCGATGCGGCACAGTCTATTTATTCGTTTCAGGGGGCAGAGCCGGATATCTTTTACACAATGGCAACCGCTGTTCGAGGCATGCCGGGTGGGTCAGTAGCGAAGTCTGTTCAGAATTATCGGTGCTCAGAGTCTGTGATTGAGTTTGTTAATGGGGTTTTTTCCGGCTGGATGCCAGAATTTCAGCCGTTGGTGCCTACGACCGGTGAGCAAGGGTCTGTTCGGTGTTGGTTTGGGGCGATGTCGTTTGATGCTCGCATGGATGCCATTGCGCAGTATTGCCATGCCTATATTAACAAGCATCCCGAGCGTACGTGGTCCGATATTGCAATTTTATGCCGCAAAAAGAAGTCGTTTTCACGGTATCGGGCGGCTTTGGTTGCACGGGGCGTTCCGTGCTCGGTTCAGGATCGGTGGGGGTTTTATCGGCAACCGGAGGTTCGGTTTTTGATTCAAGCGATTCATGCGTTTAGCGATCCTTATGCAAACGAGGCGTGGGTGGCTGTGCTGACGGCGCTGGGGGTTGCGCCGGGCACGTTGGCGGTGCTGGCGGTAGAGCGTGGGCGGGCTTGGCCTGATCGTCTGGTGCAAATCCAAGGCGCCGATGCGTCTGGCTGGCAGGAGTTGTGTTTGACGGCCCATTCGGTTTCTGTTCAGGCTTGGTTGTATGGGTTGTTGACGGGTTTGGGTGCCTGGCGCTTATTTCCGTTGCCTCAGGCCTGTGCCAATATGCGACAGTTGATTCAATTGGCGGTGGCGGCGTTGGCTCGGCCGGGGATGGCGTTGCCGCAACTAATTGAGGCTTGGTACGATGCCATGCGCCACGACACCAGTGTTGAGCAAGCCTTGGTTGAATCGGTGGCTGGGGTTCGGGTCATGACCATTCACTCAGCGAAGGGGCTTGAATTTGACTGTGTGATAGCGCCAGAGTTGGATTCGCTATTTAACAAGTCAAAAGATCCGGTATTAGTTGATAGGGGTGAGTTTTCGGTTAATGTGCCACCGTTTGAGGCGAGTCATGACGCGGTCTATCAGCGGCTGCGTGAATCCGCGTTGGATGAAGAACGGCGGTTATTTTATGTGGCGTGTACCCGTGCCAAGCGGGATTTGTATCTGTTGGGTGTGCCATCGGCGGTGCCCAAGGTCAAACACATGCTGGATGTGCTGCGGTCGGAGTTTGTAATTGATGATGCGTGGGTGACCCTTCAATCAACGGGTGCTCGGTATGCCAATGGGCCGGTTGATGGGGCGGTGGCATCGGGGTTGCCGGTGCCGGACAGCGGTTCGTCTGTGCTGGTGTATCATTCGCCGCCGCCGTCTCGGCAGTATGTGTCGGTATCCGCCTTGGGGGATTATTTGGTCTCTCCAGACTCGTTTGCTATGCGAGACGCCGCTCGAGCCAAGAAAATGGCCCTAGCCGATGGGGTCTTAGCGGCCCAGTTTGGCGAAGCAGTCCATGCGGTGTTTGCGCACCAATTGCGCTATCCGGATGTGTCGGGCGTTCAGGCCATTAGCGATGCGGTTGTGGATCGCGCATGGATGGCGGTGGCCCAAAAACATCGGGCGCGACTTCGAGCGCTGGCGGACCGCTTCCAATTATCGGACTGTTATGCTTGGTTGTTGTCGGGTTTGGTGCATGTGGAGTGGCCATTTTCGGTTTGGGTTGAGGATGTGTGTGTGTCCGGCCGATTGGATGCCTTGGCGTATTGCAATGGGGTGTGGTGGGTGGTTGATTTTAAAACAGACCGGGTTCCCGTGGACCCTTTGCCGATTGCGTACCAACGCCAGTTAGCGATTTATGTGCTGGTTCTGGGGGTGTTGTATCCCAACCAACCGTGCCAGGCGGGCGTGTATTGGTGTGAGACCGGCCAATTTGTTCCCCACGATGTTTCACGTGAAACACAGGCGCTTCGAGATCACATTGTTGGATTCCCGGCGTGGATGCAGACGGGGAATGCCCGATGATGCGCTCAGTCATTATTTTAGCGTTAATGATGGGCGTGGGAGTCGGTGTTCGTCTGTATCATCATTGGGTGATGCCAGTTCGTATTCATACCCCGGAGCCGGTTGTGGCGGCTGTAGCGTCTGCGAATTATCAGCTGCTGATTCAGGTGTCGGGGGCGGTTCTGCAGCCGGGTGTGTATGCTGTTGCCCCGTCTGCACGGTTGCTGGATGTGGTCAAAGCGGCGGGGGGTGTCTTGCCGGAGGGGGACGTGTCGGGCTTGAACTTTGCCAATCGCGTGACGGACGGTCAGCATATTATGATTCCGTATCGGCAGTCAACGGCACGCTCAGGGTCTGGTCCAGTCTCGATCAACACTGCATCGGCATCCGAGCTGGAGTCTGTGCCTGGGATTGGGCCGGCAATGGCGCAGCGAATTGTAGCGTATCGAGCCGAGCATGGGGGGTATTCGAGTTTGCAAGAACTAACCCGTGTGCCGGGTATTGGGAAAAAAAAGTTGAATCGAATTAAAGTGTACATAAGGATGTAAAAATAATACTAAGCCTTGGAAAAACCCAGAGCTGAATCAATTGGGGCAGTCCATTGGGGAACAAAATCAATAGGATTTACAACGGGTGCTGGCTTTGCCCGGTTAACGTAGCTCCGATGTTTTGGCGCTGCTGCAAACCGCTTTGAAGCAAACCGGGCTGATTCAGCGGCAGACGTTGCTTGATTTGGCAGGGAGGGGGGCTTTTTTGGCGCCCCTCGAAGCGCCGGCAAACACGGATGGGGGGGTAATTGCTTTGGCGCCCCGGCAAAGAAACATGAAAGCATTATGAATACAGTAGCTTTAGGGCTAAAATGATAGCTGCAAACACGATTGTAATGGCGTTGGCAACAATAATGGCAGTATCGCCAAGTAAACAGCCATATACGAGCCATAGGCTAACGCCAATCGTAAAGCACACATACATGCTGAGGGACAATCCGGCCGTGTTTCGGGTTCGAATAACTTTAATGGCCTGGGGGACAAATGCCATGGTTGTGCAGGTTGCTGCTAGTAAGCCGATTGATTCAGTGATCAGTGGCATTGTCCGGTGCTTGTTTGTAGGTTAAATTTTTTAAGAGGGGCTGACCGGTTGGGGGTGGGGGTTCTCCGGACGCTCTGGTATCTTTCGGGTCGAATTCGGGCTTGGCAATAGCAAACTTGCACGGGACCCCTGCAAGTCCGACAATGGTTCCAGCACTCATACAGGCCAACCCAAAATTCCTTAAGAGATGTGCAAGCTGTAAAATCCATTCTTCTTCTTGTTTTCATTGATTAATTTTATCCAGTTAAATTGCTGGCGGAGAGGGAGGGATTCGAACCCTCGCTGGCCTTACGACCACTAACGGTTTAGCAAACCGTCCCCTTATAGCCACTTGGGTACCTCTCCGGCAATAATTTATCGTAACATGTTTGGTGTTTTCGATCTAGCGGTTAGCGTCGGGCAGAGCTAATTTTTAGCTCACGGCCATTAATTTCAGTGCCATTGAGTTTCTCGATTGCGCTGTTGGCATCGGATTGATTGTCCATTGTCACAAAGCCGAACCCTTTGAATCGTTTGGTTTCATAATCGCGAATAAAGCGGACAGCTTTAACCGGACCGTGTTCGCCAAACAAGGCACTAATATCATCTTCCGTTGATTCATAGGGAATGTTCCCAACATAAATATCCATAAACTTTAGCTCCTTTAAACTATTGTAAATTCAGGGGGGTAATGCGCAACACAATATTTTAACGTGTCTAGTTAAGAGTATATAGCCTACACTTGGCATTGCACAAGCAGTTAAAAATAACTAAAAAACAACCAAATTTAATTCTTGGCGTTCGAAATAATTAAAAAATCAGTTGACTCACAATGCCTAATTCATTTATATTGTAATTTAGGTGTTTTGTTGGCAGCGCATTGAACGCTTTTTTAGATAAGGACTGATAAAAAATGAACAAAAAAAAATTGATCGAAATTATGCACGATGAGTTTGGGTACTCCAAAGAGTTGACTAAAAATGATGTCAAAGACATGATTGAATTCATGTTTGACTCGATTAAATCGCACTTGGTTCAAGGAGATCCCGTTTCGATTGTTGGGTTTGGTAAATTTGATGTTCGCAATCGGGTCGAGCGGATTGGGCGAAACCCGCAAACGGGTGATACCCTCGTTGTTCCAGCGACCAAGAGTCCGTCATTTTCACCCAGTAAAAATTTGCGAGATCTTATCCGAAAGGGGTAGTGTTTCTCACGTTTGAAGGCATTGAGGGGTCTGGGAAGTCCACCCAGCTAGAGCTGTGGGCAGCGTATTTGCGTGCATTGGGCCGATCGGTCGTGGTCACCAAAGAACCCGGGGGCACCCCCTTGGGCACGCAGATTCGAGGCCTAATTTTGGACGAGGCGATGATTCACGATCACCGCACAGAGCTGTTGCTGTTTTTTGCGGATCGTTTGGAACATATCCATCAGGTGATTCAGCCGGCCTTATCCCGTGGGGATGTGGTATTGTGTGATCGCTACATGGACTCCACCTGGGCGTACCAAGTTGGGGGCCGAGGGTGTAGCGCCGATCTGCTCAACACCTTGGGGGCGCATGTATCGCTGGTTCCTGATCACACGTTTCTGTATGACCTGCCCGTTTCGGTAGGGCTGGCCAGGGCCACCGCACGGGCGGCGTTGGATCGGATTGAGTCCCAATCGGTTGCGTTTCATGAGCGGGTCCGCACGGCTTATTTAGCCTTGGCCCAG
>JAQCBC010000043.1 GCA_027621615.1 bacterium | reverse complement strand
TGAATGTCCCGATAATTTATGGGCAGATCAATCGTCGGGTCTCCCAACTTGCGGGTCTGAGACACCTGTTCATGAATCGGAATGCGTGCAATGCGCGCCTCCAAATGATACACATCCACGTGCCCCACCGCCTGTAGGGTATAGTCCCGATCATACACCCGGTATTGAAAATCATGCGTATACCATCGGGCGACCCCATGATCTATTTTTGAAAACCGCAACTGATCATATGCCCAAACGGGCTCGGTCATGGTATCCATCTGAACCACCCGAGCCGTAACACGAATGTGCGTATCCGCACTGGGCGTTTGTATATAATAGGGCGTATCCGATGCCTGCAAATGATGCATCACTGCGGTCGGCATCCCATCGTGAATCCGCGGCATCCAAATCGCGGCATCCAGACCATCCACCACCAACGGTGACTCCCATACCCAGGTCAACTGAATGGACCGCATCACAGCTTGATTTAACTGACCAAGGCGTTGCGTATCGGCCGATGTGAGGGTATCATACGTCTGAATCTGCTCCCAAATGGCCAATTCCCGCAAGGGATCTGTCTCAGCGTCAGCCGACTGCCGCCACTGGGCCACTGCCGCCAATTGAGTATCCGCACAGCGTTGGCGATGGGGAAACGGCTGTTGATCTAAAAACGATTGGGGCAATCGAGCAATGAGCGGCACTATCGTTTGACAAGCCGCTAAATAATTCGTCACCAGTGTTTGGCGCGAGGCCTGATCCAACTGCTGATTCAACGCCCCCATCAAACGGGGGCCATAATCATGCAAAAACTGCTCCGCTGATGTGCGGGTCTTGGGCTGCTCCCAATCGTCCACAACCCCAACCAGCGCTTCGCGATAATTGCCATAGTAAAACTGGCGTTCCGCAGACGCGTCATCCAACTGGCCCCCCCCCAGTATCAAGCCGATAACGAACCAAATCCAAACCATTTTAACACCGCACGTTCGATCTCGCGCTGGGGTATTTTTAAAATAGAATCGCTATCCGGATCCAACGGCTGAACCAAAATGCCATACCCCCCCAACCGGTTGGCAAACACAATGTCTGTAAACAATTGATCCCCAATCACAATCGGATCATCCACATAAATGCCCGAATGATCCAAAAATTCCTGAAACGCCGATAGCCAGGGCTTACACGCAAATCGCATCCCCGGAACAGCGGCTGCCTGGCACACCGACTCTACACGGCTTTGGGACCGATTGTTACTCACAATGATCACATGAAACCCCAACGATTTTACAGTTTCTATCCAAGTCAATTTTTGCAAACTGAGGGTGTACTCGTTGTACGACATCAACGTATTGTCCAAATCCAAAATAACGGTTCGATGCCCAGCGGCATACAAGGCACGCATATCAATGTCTTCTACCGATCGATACACAGCACTGGGCCGAAACCATCGGGTTATTACGGCCTTAATCGTCGACCATCGCACCCAATATTGGCTCATAGCAGGGGTGAAATACGGGCAACTAAGGCATCAATATCCGAATGCAAAAATCGCAACCGAACGGGGTTGGCAATAAGCAAGGCGGTTGACTCAAGCAGCGTATCCAAACAATGCAACCCATTGGCTTTCAGGGTCGCCCCTGTCGCCGTTAAATCCACAATGTATTCCGCTAAGCCAGTCACCGGCGCACTTTCAATAGACCCGTATAGCTTTACAACACTCACCGGGCAATGTTTCGTTTGAAAATAGGCCTCGGTTAACCGCGGGTACTTGGTAGCCACACGGCTGTAGGGCTTCACCGCATCGGATGGATGTAAGCCAGCTAAAACCAACTGGCAGTCCCCAAACCGCAAATCCAGCAAGCGTGCCACATTGGGCTGCTGTTCGGCCAATACATCCTCGCCCACAACACCAATATCCGCGGCCCCGTTGGCCACAAACACTGGAACATCCCAGGGCCGCACTAAAATGAAGGTATACCGACCCGATGTGTCGGTAATTTGGAGCTGCCGCGTTTCCGTTATAGGCTCAGCAAACTGAACCCCCAATTGTGCAAAGATTTCCGCTGTTTTTCCCAATAAATACCCTTTGGCAACCGCTACCCGAATCATGGCAACACCGCCATAATCGCATTCATATTCAAACAAAACCCCACCGCTGGCCGATCCGGACCAAATTGAGCCAACAACCCATCGTAGCGCCCCCCCGTTGCGATAACACCGCCCCACGTGGGCACCATTGCCTCAAACACAATACCGGTATAATACGTAACGTCGTTAACAACCGCACGATTGGGGACAATTTTCGGGTGATTGCACGCCTGAATCACCGATTGTAAAGCCTCAGGCGCATCCGTCAAAGCGGCCGCCCCACGGGCCGGAATGCCCGAATAGCGATAGTCTAAACCCGATGCCATGGTATCCACGTGCCCCACATCAATCAACCAATCGGATAGCTGTAAGGCGTCCAACACTTGCGTTAATATGAGCAAGACATCCGCATCGGCATCGGGGGATTCTCCGATTAATTCTACGCCAATTTGACTTTGCTCCACGCAAGCCCCCGCATCGTCTCGATAATAAATAGGCCCCACATAGCACAGTCGAATTGGCCCGGTTTTGTTTCGCATGTGCATGCCCACTAACCGCGCAATCGGAACGGTATGATCCGGGCGCAAAACCATAATGTGATCCCGATCCACCAATTGGACCAAGGACCGATTGCGCGCATTGGGCATGGCATTCACAATCATGGACGCGTATTCCAATAACGGCGTCGAGACCGGCTGATACCCATGGGCCCGCAATGTATCCAAAATGATGGATTGAACGGCTTGCTGTTGATCCCATTGAACCGGGGTTATATCTTGCAATTCACCGGGTGTAATCATGGCGTCACCACGACCCCCACACCCGGTGTAATCGTCACCGGAAAGCATCCCGATTGAATCGATACCCCCCGCATTTTATATACACAGATATGGCGCTGATGCTCCATGACGTCCACGCTGTGCTGCAATTGAATCACACCGGCTGTTGCAAAGGCCTCGGTATCGTGCTGATCCAACCCACCGGGCTGAGCATTGGCAATTAACACAACCGTGCTCTCTATTTTAGACTCAAACATGCCAATTAGTTGACGCAGGTATTCCAAAACAGCCAGGGATCGTGAATGGCGAAAAATCAGCGGGGACACCGGGTCCATCACCACACGCTGCGCCCCAAATTTAGCAATAAATCGGCGAATATCATCCACCAATTGTGTGGCACTAAAGACATCATCATGTAGGGCTTCTGTGTTATTAAAATAATGGGTTAAATCCAAAATTTTTAAATGATTATTACGCAAATACGGTGCCAACGACAGCCCTACAGACTCGGCATCCACAATGCATTGGGTAGCCGGTTGATCCAGGGTAATATACACGGCTTTTTCACCGGATCGCAAACCGGCCAATACAAACTGAATCCCCAGCATCGTTTTGCCCACCCCCGGTTGTCCGGATACCAAAATCGTGCGCCCATTGGGGTACCCGCCCCCCACCAGTTGATCCAAGCCCGGAACACCCGTGCTCACGGGCTGTTTTGTTGTACTCATTGCGTCATTCCTTGCTTTAAAATTCGAGATAATTTTTCCTCAACGCTCATACTAGCATCCCACTGAACCCCTTGGGTCATGGCACGCACCTCATTGGTCTTGTATCCCAACGCTTGCAGCGCCATTAACACATCCGAATCTTGGCTCACCGCAGCAGGCACCGCCGAATAATCGCCATCAGCCACCGTGTCTTTGAGTTCCATGATGATGCGCTCCGCCATTTTTTTTCCCACCCCACTCACCTGGGTCAGCGTGGCCGCATCGCCCTGTTGAATGGCCGACTTCATGGTGCTAACTGCTAAGCCCGAAAACAAGGCCAAGGCAATGCGGGGACCCAATCCTGTAACGCCCAATAACTGAATAAAAAACGCCCGATCATCCATCGATAAAAACCCGTACAAAGTTTGAGCATTTTCTCGTAAATGGTGGTAAATAGCCAACCCTGCGACCTGTCCGTCATGTGGCAATTCCGATTGCAACCGGGTCGGCATAAAAACTTGATACCCCACCCCGGCTGCTTCCACAACAATGGAGTCATCGCACTGTGGCGTCCATGAACCGGTTAATGTAATAATCATAGCTACGTCTTATTTTACGGCAGTTAAGCCACATACCGCAACGGCAAGCGCATCGGCAACATCGTCTGGCTTGGGAATTTCCGATAATCCCAGCAAGTGCTTCACCATGTACTGCACCTGTTTTTTATCCGCACTGCCGTATCCCGTTACCCCCTGTTTCACTTGCAGGGGGGTATAATCAGCGACTGAAAGTCCGGCTTGCTGACCGGCCAACAGCACCACCCCCCGCGCCTGACCAACCAAAAAAGCAGTCCGAACATTGGTATTGAAAAACAAAGACTCGACCGCCATGTGTGTGGGTTGATAGCGTTGGATCAGGGATGTTAAATCCGCATACACGGTTGCTAACCGCTCGCCCAGTGGCGTATTGGCCGGTGTTGTAATGGCCCCCCATGTTATTGGCTTGAGTGTGCCGGCAACCTGCTCCACAAACCCAAACCCCGTGATTGCAAGCCCTGGGTCAATGCCCAGCATCACACTCATTTGATGGCCAATACGCCTTCAAAACACACGTGCTTGAACACCGTCATGGTATCCACAAAGCCCGCACGGGTTAATAAATCGCAATTGCCCTGAGTCGAAAACGGAGACAGCACTTGCTTGAGCTGGCGCGATTTTTTTAAAATCTCATCCGAGCTGTAGCCTTGCGCTACTTTATAATCCGTATAAATCCCCGTCATGATGTCTTGAAACCGGGCATCCGGCGCTCGAACCTTTTCAAACCAGACCAAGGCCCCACCCCAATTCAAACTGGAATAGATCCGATCCATCACGATTTGTCGGCACTTGGGTGGAATAAATTGCAACGTATAATACGCTACAATAAAATCAGCTTGCGGCCAGTCAATCGCCAATGCATCCGCACACACAAAATCAATATTACTATGCCCCTGGCACGTGTCTTTTGCTTTTTCAATCATTGCCGGAACCACGTCCACCGCTAAGACACGGCCCGATTTTTTAGCCGCCCGCTGCGCCAATTGCTGGGTCAACTGACCCGTGGAGCACCCCACATCAACCACCCAACTCTCGGGACCAATGAAGTAATCGGATATAGCCAGCACCAACTGATGCCCATGCGCATACAACGGAACCGACCGTTCAATGTGCGAATCAAAATACCCCACGATGTCGCCATCAAACGTCCAGGTGGCGTTATCGTGCATGGGGCTAGTCTTCACCCACCGTTTGAATTCGAATGGAGTTAATCCCCCCGGCTTGGTTAATGGGAATCCCAGCCGTAATAACCAGCACATCCCCCTGGGCAATATAGCCAAAGGCCTCGGTCTGAGCAATCCCCAACGCAATCATGTCACGCCATCGGTGAATATCCGCAAAGCGTTTCGTTAGCATTAGCGGAACAACCCCCCGGTACAAGGCCAATCGCCGCATGGTTGCAGGATTATCTGTCACGCTAATAATGGGAAAGGGGGTGTTGAGTTTGGATGCAATTAAGGGTGTCTGCCCCGTACTGGTAAACACCATAATGGCCCGCGCTTTATTCTCTTGGGCAATTTGATCGGCCGCTTTGACAATGGACGTGGCTGCCGTTCGGTGGTTGGGGGCAAAAACAAACCGAGGCATACTGGTATTGTCTCGGCGCAAGTATTCAATATTGCGTTCTGTGGTAATGCAGATATCGCGCATGGTCTCGATTGCATGAATGGGATCATGCCCAGCGGCTGTTTCAGCGGATAGCATAACCGCATCGCATCGATCATAAATGGCATTGGCGACATCAGACACTTCTGCACGGGTTGCAGTATTTTCAGTAATTAAACTTTCAAGCATGTGCGTGGCAACAATAACGGGCTTAATGCGTCGATTGCATTCGTAAATAATACGCTTTTGGGCCGACGGCACATGATCAATCCCAATTTCAATCCCCAAATCCCCCCGCGCCACCATAACCGCATCGGCGATATCAATAATTTCCGCCAAGTTATCCATGGCTTGGGGCCGTTCAATTTTGGCAATAATGCGAATGCCAGCCCCCCCGCGGGCATCCAATTCATCGCGCAAGCGTTGAATATCCGCTGCCGTTTGCACAAACGATAAGGCAACATAGTCCAGATTATTGGCTAGGGCCAAGTCTAAATCAACCCGATCTTTCTCGGTTAACACCCCGGTGTGAATGGCTGTTTGGGGAATGTTCACGCCTTTTTTATTTCGAATAACCCCACCATGCGCCACGGTACACCTGAGACTATCGGCCATTTTTTCTGTCACCGTTAGCTTTAGTTTTCCGTCATCAATGTAAATGGGGTCGCCCACCTGACAATCTGAAATGACGGTTTGAGACACATGGGCGCACGTGTCATCCCCCAGCTGTGTGGGGTCACTCACCAACCGATACGGCTGCCCTTTCTTGATGGTTGCGCTACCGTCTTTAAAGGTGCCAACCCGGATTTTTGGCCCTTGCAAATCCAAAAAAATACTCACCCAGCGTTGCAAGTCAATCGATGCTTTGCGTATTGTTTGAACCAGCTGACGCACCGATTCGGGGTCGCTGTTGTGCGAAGCATTAATCCGAATAACATTGACCCCCGCCACCAGCATTGCGGCAATGGTTTGTGGGGATTCAGATGCAGGGCCAATGGTAGCTACAATACTGGTGCGTTTTTGACTAATAATTTCTAAATTGTTTACCATAATTAATACTTCATACTACCATACTCGCCACAATACAGATACGCAAACGCGCATCCTGCGCGTACTCTATTGGATTTTCAGAGTCGTACCAACTGTTGACCCAATTACTCAAATGCG
>JAQCBC010000042.1 GCA_027621615.1 bacterium | reverse complement strand
ACGTGTTGTTGTCAAAGCGCCAATAACACAGTCATTGGAATCTGTTGAGGCAAAAATTAGAAAAAGAGCTCGCTGGATTAGAAGGCAAATCAAATACTTTAATCAATTTGATCCAAGGACACCAGAACGGCTATATGTGAGCGGTGAAACTCATCTTTATCTTGGGAAAAAATATAGACTTAAAATTCAAATGTCTTCAAAAAATAGTGTTGTCTTAAAAAATGGGTACTTTACCATCCAGGCCATACAAAACGATTCTGACGAAATCAAAAGGCTCATTGAAAAGTGGTATAAAAGTCGTTCGAAAGTAGTTTTTTCAGAGATTTTTGAATCTTGCTGGTATGCGTTTAAGTCAAAAAATATAACTAAGCCAAGATTAAGAATACAAAAAATGGATAAACGATGGGGTAGCCTATCACCAAATGGGCAGTTGACCCTTAATTTAAGCCTTATCAGAGCACCAAAGGATTGTATTGAATATGTTGTTATCCATGAACTGTGTCATCTTATTGAGCATAATCATGGGCCTGAATTTTACAAGCTATTAGATCAAACAATGCCTGACTGGATGAAACGAAAGCATAAACTGGAATTATCTCTAATATGATGAACTAAAGCACTTAAAACTGAAGAACGTAATGAACTCGTGACTGTTGCTGCAAGCCGCTTAACATTACGAACAATAGCGTTGAAACTGAACCTCGGTATTTCTCCCGATAACGCGCCTGTTTTCTTAATTAAAACTCGATTTTTTCTTAAACATAGTCACAACCGTTCCAGTCCCGATGGTTGAGTCAATGTTCATTTCGTCCATGAGGCTTTCAATAAAGGTAAGCCCCACGCCCATGCCAACGGACGGGTCATCGAGATTATCAAAATCGTATTCGGTTTTTTTGCCATTAACATCAAATCCATCGCCTTGATCGTGGATGCAAATTTTTAACCCATCGGCTAACATACAAAACGTTACGGTCACATCCGATGCCGGCTTTTGCTTAAATGCATGTTTGATAACATTGGAGTAGGCTTCAGATACCGCCAATTTAATATTTTCAATATCATCCATTGAATAATCCATGCGCGCACAGATACCCGATAACATCAACCGAATCACGCCTGCGTAATCGGATTTTGTAGGAAGCGTTAACGATAACGTGTCGTTAGCCATTGCTCGGTTTAAACTGATCCCCGAAAGCCTTCACCGCCAAGGCTTCAGTTTCAAACATTGAGACGTTTTTTTTCGTTAACCCACAAATATCAAACAATTTTAAAATTTGGGGTTTGTTGCAAACAACATAAATCAGCCCGTTGTTTTTATCCATGTGATGGGCACATTTGGCAATAGCGCCCAGACCTGTGCTATCAATATAATCAACGTTTAATATATTTAAAACAACCGACGATTCTGGTTTTTCAATGTAAGACTGAAGGGTCTTCATCATATCGGTGTAAGTATGAATATCCACTTCACCAGACATTTTGACAACCGGGCATCCCGATTGCTCCGAACACTCAATATTGAAGTCTAGGAAGGACATATAAACTTTATGGTACAGCATAACGAATGGCTTGACAAGTCTTGCTCAGTCTAGTATGATTTGTGTTTATTATGGCAAAACAAATAGATAAACGAAAAAAGCATACTGTGTCTGTTGAGTATGCACCAAAATTAATAACAGCAACATGTGCATGTGGCGCTTCCTTTGAGGTGATTGCGTGCAAAGACATTCGTGTGGATGTCTGTTCTCAATGCCATCCATTTTTCACGGGTGATAGTCACTTTGTGGATGCGGAAGGCCGTATTGAAAAATTCAAGAAAAAATACCAGCAAGTATCCTAGATAATAGCTGGTATGAATGGGTTTCTAGATAAGCTGGAGGATGTTGAGCGTCGGTTCTTGGATCTCGAGCGCCAGCTGAGTGACCCATCTGTAACGCAAGATTTAAAGCGATACGAAACGTTGAATCGGGATTATTCGCAATTGAAACCGGGTATTGAGAATTATCAAAAGCTCAAATTGGCGTTAAATCAGAAAGAAGAAGCTAAAGCCATGCTGAGTGATCCAGAATTGGCGGATATTGCGCATGAAGAAATTGAGGCGCTGGATCCTCACATTGAGGCGTTGACCATCGCATTAAATGTATTTTTGTTGCCCAAAAACCCCGATGATCAGAAAAACGCCGTGTTGGAAATTCGGGGCGGCACCGGTGGGGATGAAGCTGCGTTGTTTGCCAACGATTTGTATCGCATGTATCAGCGCTATGCAGAAAAAAATGGCTGGACCTGGGCCGTCATGGATCACAATATAACCGAATTGGGTGGGACAAAGGAAGCCGTTGTTATGGTATCAGGAGATGGTGTGTTTCAGGCTTTGAAATTTGAAAGCGGTGTGCATCGAGTGCAACGGGTACCCGATACCGAGGCATCCGGCCGGATTCATACCTCAGCGGTGAGTGTTGTGGTGCTGCCGGAAGCCGATGATGTGGATGTGACCATTAATCCCAAAGATTTGCGTGTGGATACCTACCGAGCCTCGGGTGCGGGTGGTCAACACGTGAACAAAACCGACTCGGCTGTTCGAATTACCCACATGCCAACCGGAACTGTGGTGGCGTGCCAAGATGAACGCTCCCAATTTCAAAACAAAGAAAAAGCCATGCGGTTGTTAAAATCCAGGCTCTATGACTTTTATCAGCAGCAGGCCACGGACTCTGTGGATTCAATGCGTCGTCAATTGGTCGGGAGTGGGGATCGGTCTGAGAAAATTCGGACGTATAATTTTCCAGAAGGTCGGGTGACCGATCACCGAATTAAATTAACCGTCCACTGTTTGCGTGATATTTTAAGCGGGGATAAATTAAGTACAATACTGGATGCCTTGCAACAAGCGGATCAATTGGCCCGCCTGGAAAAAGGGTAGTCGTTGGATCCCAACACGCGCCAAGATTTGGCTGTACTGGCCGATTATTTTTTGCATGCCCAAGCACCGGCCGGAACACCCATGGCGGATGTGTCTTACACAGAAGCGGTGGCCCATTATCATGCCGGGGTTCCATTGGCGTATTTGTTGGGGGATGCGGCTTTTTTTGATCGCCTAGTGTGGGTATCGCCAGGGGTCTTGATTCCTCGGCCAGAAACGGAAGGGCTGGTGCAGGCGGCGTGTGACTATATAGCGGATGCGTCTATTGATCAGATTGCGGATGTGGGCTACGGGACCGGATGCATCGCATTGGAGATGGCGCGCCGATATCCCAATGCCCATATTTGGGGCTGGGATATCAATCCGATTGCACAAACCATTGCCCAGCGCAATCAGGATCGGTTCGGAGCCAGCCATATTACCTGGTATTGCCAGGATGTGTTTGAGGCCATTGCTGCGGGGGATATGATTCAATCCGGCCTTATTATCTCCAATCCACCGTATGTCAATATGGCGGATCCGGCGTTGGCAACACAGGTATTGGCGCATGAACCCCAAACTGCGCTCGATGGCGGGCGGGTGGGATTAGCCTGGATTCATCAATTCTTGCAGGCAATGGCAACGTTTCAGCATCAGGGGTTATGGTTTGCCTTGGAAATTGGGTATGATCAAGGGCCACGGGTTCGGGATATAATGGTACACTATGGGTATGAGCATGTGTGTATTGAGTCGGATGTATCTGGGCATGACCGATATGCACTGGGGCAATTAAGATGAATACACCCTTTGTCACCATTTATACCGCGATACCCGTATTTTTGGCCCAGTGTGAACCGATATGGGATTTGAAATCGGATGCCTTTCGCCAACTCAAGCGCATTATTCAATGGGGCAATGAGCCCATGACCATTGATGAGGTTAATCAACAGTGCGATTCCATGGTAATTGCATGGATACAAACATTGGTGTTTGTTAGTATTTTAGCAGTTGATACCCGAGCCCGCTTCGTACAGGGATTGTCGGTATCCGGCCATCAATTTAAACTCAGTGTTAATGATACAGTCTTAACGAATCGCATTGGCGTCTGGGATACAAACTGGGATACTTGCTTTCGGCATTGGTTGCGCGTTGTCCTTGGTCAGTCGACCCCCCCATCCATTCAGCAATGGTGTCGGCGACTGTACCATCAGTTGGTTCTGGATCAATCCAACATGGTGGCCATGCAGACGCAATCTGCGCGAGTTTGCGGTGCCATTCAACAGAATCGTTGGGCGGTATTGGAAATCATGGATTATTTTCTAATTTTAAATACACTGCCGCTACCTGCATTAAATCAGTTTTATAGTCGCATTTCAAACGGCTTGACCGATGCCATGGTGGTAGAGTGGGATGGGGATGTATGCGCATTATCAGCGATATTTTCACCGGCTGCAGAGGGTGAGATGATTGCGCTGCAAAAAAATTCAATATTTTATCAGTATTTCATCAAGCATCATGGGCGATACCCCACGGTTTGGGACCAATGTGTCCGTACCTTGCAGTTAATTGCACTGGACTCTTTATACCAATCGTCGATATTGAAGCAACTCACCCAAACGGCTGATGCCTTGGTAAAACCTCGCTTGGCGATTGTGGATCGCTGTGTGCGTCAATTGGCAGCTATCCAGGCCCAATGACAGTCATTTATTTAGACCACAGTTCAGCCACGCCAATTTTGCCGGCCATTGTTCCTGAATTAACACGGTTATTAAGGGAATACGGCAATCCTGCCAGTATGCATGGGTTGGGTCAAGCCGCTAAAGAGGCTGTTGAGCAGGTTCGGCACCAGGTTCAAATCCACATGGGCGGTGACGGCACAGTCGTCTTTTTTTCATCTGCAACAGAGGCCAACAATTATGTGTTGCGCACGGTGGCCCGGCAATCACCACATGGGCGGATTCTGGTCAGTGCTGTTGAGCATGCCTGTGTTCGAGAAACAGCGGATGAACTCGCTGCCGATGGGGTGGATGTTCACGTTATTCCCGTGCTGCCCACGGGCGTTGTGGATCTGGATGCATTGGAAGCGCTTATAACCCCGGATACAGCACTTATATCCGTGATGATGACCAACAATGAAACCGGGGTTAATCAGCCCCTAGATACCGTGATTCAGATCGCCAAACAGCAGGATATTCCGGTGCATACCGATGCGGTTCAGTGGGTGGGGAAGCAAGAACTCCCGGGTTTAGATTACAATTACTTGGTGTTTTCAGGTCATAAATTGGGGGCACCCAAAGGCTGTGCGGCACTGTGCTTGCGGCAGGTTCCCTTAACCCCCTGGATCACGGGTGGGCATCAAGAACAGGGTATTCGGGCTGGGACTGAAAACGTATGGGCCATTGCAGGTTTGGGGGCTGCGCTTACGCATCTGGAGCCTCAGCTGGATGCGATGCAGCGGCATTATCAGGTGTTAAATGAACAATTTCGGGATCAACTGAATGGTGATTCAGTCGTCTGGAATAGCCCAGAATCAGCCATGCCGCATATTGTCAACGTTAGTCTATTGGGCCACGATGCCCATACAACGGTTATGGCCATGGATTTACAAGGCATTGCGATTTCGGCTGGCTCAGCGTGCTCGACAGGCAGTATGCAAGTATCCCCGGTGCTTTCAGCCATGTTTCCAGATGATCGGGATCGGGTCCAATCGGCCGTTCGGGTTAGTTTTGGTCATACGACAACGTCCGACGAGATTGCAGCTGCTACACAAGCGATCCGACGCTTGATTTTAAAGCCTTAAAATACCGTTTGAATGCTCAATTGATACGTTCCGGTGTATTGCTCGGAATTCACGGCATGAAAATGTTCTTGTATTTTTTCTTCTTTGAAAGGATCGGTGTATTTGCCCACAAAGGCCATGCGCATTGTGGGTTTTTTGACAACACTCATCTCAATGAAACTATTGGATACCAGGCTTGAATTATCAACCCATGCCGATACAATAAATACAACAGCGATACCAAATTTAAATACGGACTGATACATGGTGGGGGACTCCATTGATTACAACTCAACAGAATTGTAATACCCCAACAGTTTAATATTTAAACATTTTAATTGGGTAGTTGGGGAATGGTGTCGGCCATGCGGTCCAATACCGATTCAATAGCATCAAGGGATTCCACGTGAACCAATTCGCTGCGCCATTGACGAGCATTGGGAATCAGTTTGCAGTAGGTGACCAAATGTTTGCGAATTTCCCGGCATCCCACTCGCTCGCCCTTATCGTCAATCAGGTAGCGCGCATGGGCTTTAATAATTGGAATTTTTTCATGGAAACTAGGGGTTGGGTTGGTGGTTGAAAAGACCCATGGATTGCCCATTGCGGCTTGCCCAATTAGAAAACCGTCTAAGTGTTTTAATTTGGCATAGCCATCGGCCAATCCTGTGAGCCCCCCATTTCCCAACAAAGGAATGGATAATTTGTCTTTTAATCGATACAAGGATTCCCATTGGGCAGCTACTTTATAGGGCTGGGCGTAGGTTCGAGCATGAATGGCAATCATACTCGCCCCAGCGGATTGAGCCCCTAGACAAAACGCGTCTAGGTCGCTGTCGTCTTCCCAACCCAATCGGCTTTTGACACTAACAGGCAGATGCGTGGCTGAAGCAACGGATTCAATGAGCTTGAATGCCAGTGTATGATTTTTTCGCAGGGCGACCCCATGCTCGGATTTAACCACTTTTTTAGCGGGGCACCCCATGTTCAGATCAATGCCAGAAAACCCCATGTCTTCAATCAGTTTAGCCGCACTAACAAATGTTTCAGGATCCTTGCCAAATATTTGAGCAATCACAGGTTTTTCGGTGGATTTAAAGGCCAGTTTTTTTCGAACTCGATCGGGACTGTGATGCAAGCCATCGGCTGAGGTAAATTCGGTATACGTTACAATGGCAGGATTGACGGCTTTGCATACTTGCCGAAAGGCGCTATCCGAATACCCTTCCATTGGAGCTAGTGCCACAATGGGTTTGGGAAATTCGGTCCAAAATAATGATCCACTCATGAGTTTCAGTATACTGGAGCCGGCTACAGGAGTTGAACCCGTGACCTACTGATTACAAGTCAGTTG
>JAQCBC010000041.1 GCA_027621615.1 bacterium | reverse complement strand
ATTATGTGGTATTGGATTTGGCTCAATGGGGGCAGGCGGATCGGGTGAATCGGCCCATTTGGGTAGAATTTCAATCGGATCGGCCATGGCATATTGATGAACTGATGTGGGTGCAATCGTTATCCGGTATTGATTTAACGGTGGTGGCGTTTGACCACTTTTTTACGGGATTTGGGTCTATTTTTCTAGCGATTGCGGTCTTGTTTTTTGCCTATTCAACCTTGATTACCTGGTCGTATTATGGGGAAACTGCGGTTGTGTATACATTTGGCAAGCGGTTTGTTCCGGTGTTTAAGGTGTTGTTTATTGGGGTTGTATTTTTGGGTGCGGTATTAAACTTATCGGTGGTCTTGGGCTTATCGGACTTGGCCATTGGGCTGATGGTGATTCCAAATGGGATTGCGTTGCTGATGCTGTTTCCGGTTGTTCGAACGGAGACAAAGCGTTATTTTGAACAGCTCAAGCTTGGCTTTAAATAATAGTTTGTAGCTGCCGAAATTGTAGAGCTTCCGTAATGTGCTGGGTTTCAATCGTATCGCTATCGGCTAGGTCGGCAATGGTTCGTGCGACACGAATTAACTTCGCAAATGTCCGTCCGGTTAGCAGCCCTTTGTCCATAATATGGTGCATGAGTTGTTGGCAGCTATCGTTGAGTGCGAAGCACTCCGCTTGAATGCTGCGATGTGCATTTTGCCAGGGGTCATTGGCAGCTGGGAGACGGTTGTGTTGTCGCTGAATGGCGGATTCGACACGCTGTTTAATGACGGCAGATGTCTGATCATCAGAGCTGGTTTGTTGGTTAATGAGTGCCGCCTGATCGGGTCGTGGAATGGTACAAATAATGTCAATGCGGTCTAGCAAGGGGCCGGATAGTTTTTGATAATACCATTTGCGTTTGTATTCGGGGCAGGTACACGATTGTTTGGTATCGCCCCAGTAGCCGCATGGGCAGGGGTTCATGGCGCCCACAAGCATAAAATTGGCGGGGTAGTTTAGTGAAAAATTGGCCCGAGATACGGTAATAGACTGAGATTCTAATGGTTGGCGCAGGGCTTCTAAGACTGGGCGTTGAAATTCTGGCAGTTCGTCTAAAAACAAAATGCCGTGGTGGGCAAGGCTAATTTCTCCGGGGCGTGGGGAACGGCCGCCGCCCACCATGCCCGCATAGGAAATGGTGTGGTGGGGGTCCCGGAACGGCCGGTCTTGACTGGGCGTATCCCCATCGAGTTTGTGCCGGGATATACTCATGAGTTTATACACGTCAATGGATTCATCGTGCGTCAGCTTGGGCAAAATGCTGGGCAATCGTTTGGCTAACATGGTCTTACCCGATCCGGGAGGCCCAATGAATAAAATATTGTGTCGGCCAGCAGCAGCCAATTCACAGGCGCGTTTGCCCATGTGTTGGCCCCGAACATCGGCATAGTCTAGAGGGGTGATACTGGCAACCAAACGCGTGGGTTTAGGGGGCTGCTGAGGGACAGTTCCGGTTTGGTAGTATTCGCACACATCCATGATGCTTTGAATGGGAATAATGTGAATGCCTTTAATCAAGGCGGCTTCGTGGTAATTGTCGGCGGGGACAAAGACACGGGCAATTTTGTTGGCTTTGGCCATATCGCAAATGGAGACAATGCCATGAACGGGCCGAAGCGCGCCCCCTAGGCTTAGCTCACCCACAAACAACGAGGCTTCATCGGCAGGCAGTTGGCCGGTGGCTTGTAAAATTCCCATGGCAATTGGCAAATCAAGTAAAGGGCCCTCTTTTTTAATCTCAGCCGGGGCCAAGTTAATCGTATAGGCTTGCAGCGGGTACTTAAACTGAGACTGTTTGATGGCGGATCGAATGCGAATACGGCTTTCTTTAACAACGGTATCGGGCAAGCCAACAATGGTTTCGCCAGGCAGCCCGTTGTGGGCGTCAATTTCAATAACAATAGGTATGGCGTCAATGCCGGATAATGTTGTGCCCAAGGTTTTGGATAAAGCCATAATGACTCAGTGTACCGAGCCTGGACAATAACGTCAAGTTTTAAATTTCCTATTCAAAAATAATAAAAGACTGAATACCTTGGGTACTTAGTTCCTGTTGTTTGGTTTTTGCATCGGCTTTGCTTGTGTAGGATCCCAATAAAATGCGATACACCGTTTTATCGCCCAATGCGTTTTCCCAAATAATGTAGTTGGTTATACTGGCGATGCTGGATGCTTTTTGTTTGGCTAATTCTTGAGTTTTAAATACGCCCATAACAACATGGTAATTTTGTTTGGGGGGTGGGGTTGAAACCGCTCGATTTCGAATGGCATCAAAGCCGTCACGTTCTTGCCAGACGTAGCTAACGATGCCCCGTTTGGCGAGTTTTTCAACGGCGGCCTGGCTTTCATTCTCTGTGGAATAGGCGCCCACTTGAGCAACGTAAATGCCGTTGTTTTCCCAAATATAGGGGGACAGGCCAGCGCTGGCTGCTTGAGCGGCTGCATAATTGGGAAATGCCCCTAAAATCACTTTGTAATAGGTGGGGCTGGTGGGTTTATCGACATGAAAGCCGTCAAATCCATCAGCGGGGTGCCAACACCGAGCCAAAATCCCGGTTTTTTTGAGCCGGAGGACTTGGCTGTCGCAGTCACTGCGTGTGGGGTAAGCCCCCAGTTGAATCGCATACAAGGGGGGGTCGGCTTGATTCACTTCCCAAATATACGATTCAATGCCTTTGGTGGTAAATTGGTTGGCGTGTGTTTCAGCCGCTTGGTATCCGAGATGGGTGCTGGTAATGAGCTTGTAGTCAAACCGCTCGGGGGCCAGTGGCAGTGGGGTTTCGGTGGTGGGTTCTATAACAGCGGGTGGTGGTACGGAGGCTGGAACAGTTAGGGATCGAGTGGGTTGGTTTTTCGAGGACACAAAATGCCCTAAAAACACCAATGCGATGGTGCTTATAATCATGATAACACTGACAATGGCGAGTCGAAACCATTTGAAATTGGGCATGGTTCGGTAGCCTTGCATGTCGCCCATGCCGTCGTTGTAGTTGCGGTTATCGGCGCCCACAGGGTTTAGTCGTTAATGCGGGTCACAGACTCAATAATAACCGGCTCAACGGGTACATCTTGGTGATAGCCTTGGGTATGCGTATCAACGCCAGCAATGGCATCAACCACATCCAGATCCGATTCTACAACTTTGCCAAAAACACAATAGCCATAACCGGCTCGGCTTTCGTCTCGGTGATCGAGCATGGTGTTATCGACTAAGTTTACAAAGAACTGACTGGTCGCTGAATCCACATCGCTAGTTCGAGCCATAGACAACGTTCCACGTTTGTTGCTCAGCTGGTTGGTGGCCTCGTTTTTAATGGGCGCTTGCGTGTCTTTTTCCTCAAAGGTTTCGCTGTAACCACCACCTTGAATAACAAATCCGGGAATAACGCGGTGGAAAATGGTGCCGTCAAAATGACCGCTGTCCACGTAGGCTAAAAAATTCTCAACGGTTTTGGGGGCTTCCTTTTTGAATAATTCAATGGTGATGCTTCCTTTGCTGGTTTCCATACGAATCATGGGATTGTCGCCGCCACCAAAAAATCCAGTAATAAATGGGATGGCCAATAAAGCGCCGATAACGGGTGTGTATTTCATGATGTAAACTCCTTATTACTATTCACAATAATGCTTAAAAAATCCAGCTCAGAGATGCTGGCTCGCCCAACGAGAAACCCATCCACACTGGGTTGTTGGATCATGCTTTTGCAATTGTCTGCGTTAACCGAACCGCCGTAAATGATGCGAATCGATTCGCTGGGGGTTACGGGAAACAACTGCTGCAGAGCCTTGTTAATATGCTGATGCACCGTTTCAATTTCTGACAACCTAGGTATAATGTTACTTCCAATCGCCCAAATGGGTTCATAGGCAATAATCAATTGATCCGGAATAGCGGGGAAGTCTGAAAATACAGCCGTCAGTTGGGCTTCAATAAAGGCGAGTGTTTGTTTGCTTTGGTAGACATTCAAGGGTTCGCCTACGCAAAAGATCGGGGTGATGCCGTTGTTTATGGCCATCACGAGTTTTTCTTTTAGCATAGCATCGGTTTCTTGGTTACCTTGGCGGCGTTCCGAATGGCCAATAATGCTATAGTGGCAGCCTAAATCGCTCAGAAGGCTGTGGGACACGTCACCGGTGTGAGCGCCCGCATCCCAGGCTGAAATGTCTTGGGAACCCAGTAAAATTCCGTTGGATGTTTGTTGGTGAAAGGGCAATACTTGGCTAATGGCACCCAACAACGGGAATTGGGGGCAAATAACCACAATTTGATTAGCCTGCGGAACGTGGTGATCCACCAAGGCTTTGGCTAAGGCGATACCATCGGCTAACCCCAAATACGATTTCCAATTCCCAATGATTAGGCGTGACTTTTTCATAGAGCCAATAATACCATTAAAAGTGCTGAAATAATAGTTGCGCATTTTAATATGATACTGCCGTGGGGGCCCACCAAGTCCTTAAACGCATCGCCCATGGCATCGGCGCGCACAATGGCGGTGAAGTTTGTGCTTTGGGGGCCACCCAGGCGGCCGGAGGCAATGGTTGATTTAATATGTCCGAGGGTTTCGCCAGTATTGGACCAGTAGTAGGTTTGGACCAGGTTGTTGATCAAAATGCCCAGGCTAAATCCCAAAACGGCAGGAGCGCCCAGGGCGTAGCCCATGACCAGAGGCAGCAGGGTGACCAGCAAGCCTGGAATGGCGAGCATGCCCATGATGTGCCGGCAGGCTTGGTCTGTGGCTGTGACGCTATCGGGAGTGGCTTTATTTTCTTTCAGATACGGGATGTCACTCAATTGGCGATTCACTTCACCGATCAGTTTAATGGCCACATGTACCATGCCACTGAGCAGACTGGATCGAATGACAAACGGAGCTGTAATACCCACACATAGCCCAACAACGAGTGTGGGGGTCAGGGTCATACTGAGGCTGGTGTCCGGGGTCACAATGAGCAACAAAGCGAGAAATAAGCCGGCTGAGGCAATCGTAGCTGCACTGGTATTAAAGCTATTGCCCAGAGCAATGGTAGTTTGGCTAATGCTGTATAGTTTTTTAATGTTTTTGCTTTCGATATGGGGCAATTTAGCCAAATTCGATAGTTTATACAAACTGCCGGTTAAGGCTTTAAAGCTAATAATGGCGACCAACTGGGGGGTCATGGACAGCATGCCCAAGCTGGCAAAGGCAACCCCATAAATACCGGCATAATACACACTGCTTCCCATAATAATAAACACATAACTCACTTGAATAGCATGGCTTTTAAACCCATCGCTCAGGGCATGCAGTAGGGTGAGCGAGCTGCCAAATTCGATGCGTTTGCTGGCGGTTTTGTTGGGCGAAAAGTAAGGCGCACTCATGTATTCGGAGGTAAAGCTGATGATCAGGGCGCCCACGAGGCCGATCAAATAGGGAATTAGCAACGATAGGCGTTGGTCGTTGATCCACACGGATTTGAAGGTGGTGTCCACCCATACGTTATTAATCAAGACATAGATAATTAAGGCACTAATAATGAGGGTGATGTAGAGGGTTTCCAGCAAAATATTATTGGGGCGTTGGGTGATTCGATACCGTGCCCAGACATAACTAGCGGCCCCAATGCACAGTGAAATCGCTACAATTGTAAAGGGTAGGGCCATGAGCATGATGTAGGTATCGGCGTGAATGACCCCAGACTGGTACAGGCTAATGGCAAACAAACAACAGCCGACTAAGGCAAAGACAAAGGCGCTAAGCAGATCAATTCCAAAGCCTAAAAATGACCCAATAAAATCGCCCATTGTATCTAAAATCATGGCCACGTTGCGTCCATCGGATACCGACTTGGTGTTCACAAAATCCGAGGCAATATCCGAAGCCGGTTTAAAGATGCCCCCGGCGATGCGCCACACGAAGGCCACCAACACACAGCCTACCCCGTAGCCCACCAATGGCGTTGCTCCCAGCCAGGCGTAGCAGCCCATTAAGCCCAATGTCAGCGCACTGGTGCTAACTAAGCCAATCCCGACGCAGGCTGAGTAGGTGGTGCTGAGGCTGGGGGATAGTTGACGATTGGCGCGGTGAATAATGGCGGGCAATAGTCGGATAAATATCGGTTGCATGCCGATGCCAATGGCACTCATGATACTGCCACCCAACACAAAGGCAATTAAATAGGGCCAAATGGGCAAGGGGTGTTCGACAACCAGGGATAACCCGACGATCAGCACAATTAAATAAAGAATGATTTGCGCCATGCTAATTAAGCTGCGGTTTCGAAAGACCCGCAACCCGTTTTGGATGAGTCCAATGAGCCGGACAACCTCGCTGCTTGGCGTGGATACGGATTGGGTATCGTGCCGGATTAAACACAGGCCCAGAATGCCAATGCTGATAATAATACCGGTTGCAACGGTTAACATGCTCACACTCATTAAAACAATATGGTACCATGAAAGAGAAAGAAATGAATCAAGCAACAACCGACATTCAGACATCGCATACTCGCAATGCCCATATTGCTCAGCAATTGCATGGGGCTACATTTGTTGTTGTTGTGTGGTATCGGTATGCGGATATTATTCAATTGGCGATGCAGGATTTGTTGGCGGCCATTGCGGATCGGCCCAATACTTATGTATTGATTATCCATAACGATAGTCCGGATCCGGCGGTTCGTGATTTGTTCTATCGCTTTGAGCATCCGCAGTGTATGTGTGTGGATTTGCCCTTTAATTTTGGCCAGACATTAGCGTCTAATTTCTTTTTTAAAAAGTATATTCATGCCAATAATTTACCCAAAACAGTTTTGTCTATGGATCCAGACGTCTTGTTTTCAGTATCGGACTTTAATCAATTGGTACAGGCGTCGGAAACCTTGCCTCAGTGTGGCATGTTGGGGATGCGCTACACAAACAACAATTGCAATCCGGAACGCAATGTATGGTTTCCGCCACGCACGCTGACGGCGACTGATGGGCAAACGTATCGCATTTCAAAACCAACGCTTTGCACGGTTGCGGGGCCGTTGTTTGCGGTATCAGGCGAAAAATTGTGG
>JAQCBC010000040.1 GCA_027621615.1 bacterium | reverse complement strand
ATTGGCCGTAATGAGAACTGGGGACTCGGTTTGATAGGGTATTGTTTGAAGGGTGTCGGATACGCGCGCCGTTGGGGTTTGGGTGCTTAGCACAATGCGCTTATTGGTCTGATTGTAGTGAATCTCGGTGTCGGTTTGGGTGATTTGATACCCTTGGTCCATTAATAATGCATCTAGGGCAATCAACAGGGTTCCGTTGTGCGTGTGGGTTTTGGGTGCTGGGTAATGGGTACCATTAAACTGCAGGGATTGAATGGCTGTATCCGCCAGATTTGAAAACGCAAACGCTGGCGCAAATCCGGTGGTTGTTGGGGCTGGACGCTCCCCTGATTGTTTTTGAATTTGTATCGCTGAAGGGGTCTGTGTCATGGTATAGCCCAGTGCGGGGAGAAATTGAGCCAATGGGATATAGAGCTGATTTTGGTGCTGTATGGGGGGGGTGTCGGTGTATTGGAGCCGTTGGTTTACCCAAAAGGCGCGGCTGTATGCTTTTAAATCCAATTGAATCGTATCGGGCGTTTGGATGCTGTGCAGGCGTGAGCGTCGCGTATAGGTTGTTTGAGCTCCAAGGGCATCGGCCAATGCACGCATGGGGCCGTACAGCCCCGCATCCGTTTGGATAATGGGTTCGGATAAGGTGACACGGTGATTGTCTAGGGTGATTGACTGGGTGACAACGATTGGGTTTGCGTAGATTAAAGGCGTTACAATCAGCCAAACGAGTAACTGAATGCCCAACAAGATGCTCCGTCTCATGACACACGATTTTACCATAGAATCACGCCCCGTTAAAAAATCCCAACGTTAAATCGATATGACTTTTGAATGCTGTCCAATCCAAACGACAGGCGGATGCAGTCCATAAAGTAGGTAATGTCGTGGTTGAAGCTTCGGGTTTTCCAGGCTTCTGAATTAATATTGAGCGTGGTTTTATATAAAATTTTGGAATTTAATTGGCTGGTAAATCCAAAACCGACTTCATCGGTTTCAATAATATTGCCGGAATCAAATGCAAATACACTGCTGCCAACATTGAGTAATTTCTTTTGGTATTCAATATAGGTTGTGTATCGGGGTTGCCGCGTGGTTAATCGCAGACCGGCAAACGATCGGCGCCATGTTTTTTGATGATCGTATACAGATAAGTAGTAACTCAGTGATGGGTCCAAGTCCCATCGCTCAGCAATGGGGTATGGGCGCGATAGGCGCAGGGTATTCATCCATCGGGATGATCGGATTGGGTCTCGGGAGTCATCATCGGTGTACTCAAAGGTCTCTTCGATAGCCGATAAACTGGTTGTGCCATTGAGTAACGCTCCATAGGGAAGTTGTTGTTGCTTTAAAATCCACTGGGCTTTGGGACGAAACGTAACAAATGAATTTTGAAACAATTCACGATAACTGTAGCGAATATTAAACTGGCTGACGGGAATGAGGGGCTGGGCAATAATATGGGTAAACAAGTCATTAAAGCCGCTGCCCAATGGGTTCTGACTTTTGGTCGCAATGCGGTCCGCATCATGCGAGTACACCACATAGCCTTGGACGCCCAGAGAGTTGTACCAGTTGGCTTGAAGTTTGATTTGGTCTGCAATGGAGTTGACAATGCGGTGTTCAATACCGGTGTTAAAGCCTAATTTTTCACTAAATCCGGCTCGAATGGCCCCCGATTGAAGTCCGCTGCCCAAATACCCAAATTCGGTTCGAATAAAGTAACCCTCGAGGCTATTTTGACCCAATTCAGGTGCGGGGATTTCCGCATAATTTCTGCTTGTTTTGCCGGGGTTTTGGGTGCTGTTTAGGGCTTCTTCACCATCCAAAATAATATACGGGTGGTGTTGATACAGCATTCGAGGAAAATAAAACACGGGTATTTTCCACAGATACAGGACGGTGTGGTTGGCCATAAAGGCCCCGCGTTGCGGATGAATAATCAGTTTGCTACTACGAATATGGTAAATGGGTGTGGATGTTTGATTGAACGGACAGGTGGAATACCAGACAGAATGTGCGGTAATTTCTTTTGGGTTCAAGTCCAGGGAATGGCCTCGCAGAAACATGCGGTCACTGTTGAATAAAAATGAGTCGGAATATCCCGTTAATGCTGTTGCATTTAAATCCAAGGACTGGGTTGTGAACTGACTATCGTCTTTTTGAATCAGGGTGTTGCCCCGAAACTGCAAGCGCTTTTCTTTGTCATAGTAGCGAAATCGATCGGTATGAATGGTATAGCCACTGTAATCTAGCTGAATGTTTTTAGAGGCCTGGAGCACCTGCCCGTCATTTAAATAGGCAATAGTATCGGCCTGCAGAACAAAGTTGTTGAGTTGATCAGGAAGCAGGTTTAAGGCAGATCCCCATAAGGGAATGCTTATCCAGAGAAGGCTGAGGCCTAACTTAAACAGGCAGGCCGGCCTTGGTTTCTGTTCCATAAAATCGGGAATAATCTTTTCGGAAGACTAAATCAATAGAGCCCACAGGGCCGTTTCGGTGTTTGGCAATAATAAGTTTAGACGGTACACTGTTGGCGGTTGTGTTGGATTCGTAGTGTTGATCATGATAAATAAACAACACGAGATCCGCCGTTTGTTCAATTTCTCCGGTTTCACGCAAATCGCTTAATTTGGGCAATTGGTCGGGCCGTTTTTCAATGTCACGGCTTAACTGGGACAAGGCAATGACTGGGACATTGAGCTCTCGCGCAAAAGCTTTCACTTCTCGTATAATTTCAGATACTTCCTGAAACCGACTTTCGGACCGCTTGCGTCCCCCACGCATGAGCTGTAAGTAGTCAATAATCACCAAATCCACATCAGCTTCCATTTGTAGTCGGCGTGTTTTGGCCCGCAATTCAAAGGGGGTTAAACTGGGCGAATCATCCAAATAGATATTGGCTTCGGATAACTTTCCCAAGGCGTGGGTTAGCTGATCGTATTCGCGGGGTTGCAAATTGGCTGTTTTTAGACGCGATGAATCAATCTTGGCTTCGCCACACAAGAGCCGAGTGGCCAGTTGTTCTTTGGGCATTTCCAAGCTAAAAACGGCAATGCTGTGTTTTTTTTGGATAGCCGCGTTCACGGCAATATTTAGGGCTAGGGTTGTTTTTCCCATGCCCGGGCGAGCCGCTAAAATAATTAAGTCTGATTTTTGGAATCCGGAGGTAATCTGATCCAAATCATCAAAGCCGGTGGTGACACCTAAAATTTGGCCATCGGCACCGTATACGTCGTGCATGCTGTCCATGACAGGCATTAAAACATCTTTAATGGGAACAAAGTCATCGTGCACCCGCTCACGGGACAGGTCCATGATTTTTTGTTGGGCACGTTCCAAGACATCGTCCACATGCTGAGTTTTATCAAAGCCATCGGCGACAATATCCGACCCTGTTTCAATTACTTGGCGCAACATGGCTTGATCCACCACAATGTCTGCGTACTGTTGCGCATTGCTGGTGGTGGGGACGCTGTCAATAATTTCAGCCAAATAGGCTCGTCCGCCGACTTGATCCAGACTATCGCCCTTTTTCAAGGCTTCCGATACAGTAATTAAATCAATGGGTTGATTGCCTTGATACAACTCTAAAATAACCTTAAAAATGGCTTCATGGGCGTGGCTATAAAAATGATGCGGTTTTAATTTCATGCCCACAAGTGCAATCATGTCTTTGGATAACATCATGGCCCCCAATACGGATTGTTCGGCTTCTAAATTTTGAGGGGGGATCCGATCATTACTCACGATGGGGGTACCCAGAATGAATCAGCATTAAATCCATCAGTGCAATCGCCGCCATGGCTTCAAGCACCGGGCCTACCCGTGGGCAAATACAAGGATCGTGCCGCCCCGTAACGGATAACGTGGTGTTTTCCCCATCTCGGGTGACCGTCTCTTGGTTTTTTTGAATGGATGAGGGGGCCTTAACGGAGGCATTTACCACAATGGCTTCCCCATTGGACAGTCCTCCCACAATCCCGCCGGCGTGATTGCTGGTGGTGTGAATGCCGGCCTCATTCGAGTGGAGGGGGTCGTTGGATTCACTGCCCAGTAATCGGGCGGTTGCAAACCCATCCCCAAACTCAACGCCCTTAATAGTTCCGATTGATAAAATGGCATGCCCCAAAACAGCATCCAGTTTATCAAAACAGGGCTCGCCAATTCCAACGGGCATGCCTGTGATGCGGAGCTGCACGATGCCGCCAACCGAGTCCCCCGCTTCTTTGAGGGCTTCGATATAGGCTTGAATCTCAGCCGCTTGCTGGGTATTGGGGCATCGAATAGCGTTGGTTTCTACGACGGACAAATCCATGTCGGTGACGGTGAAGGGCCCCACAGCGATGGTATAGGCTTGCAGCTGAATGCCTTGCTGGCGGAGCCATTGTTTGGCAATGGCGCCCGCAGCGACTCGGGCAGCGGTTTCTCGGCCACTGGATCGGCCGCCACCCCGATGATCGCGGTGTTTGTATTTTTGGGTATAGGTATAATCGGCATGGCCTGGACGAAAGACGGATTCCAGATGACTGTAGTCTTTGGATTGTTGATTTTCGTTATAAATAACTAGGCCAATAGGGGCTCCGGTTGTTTTGCCATTAAAGACACCGGATAACACATGGATGGTATCGGATTCTTTTCGGGGTGTTGTGACACTGCTCTGACCGGGTCTTCGGCGGTCTAAATCGTGTTGAATGTCGGCATCGGACAGGGGCAAGCCGGCCGGGCAGCCATCCACGATAGCGCCGATGGCTTCGCCGTGACTTTCACCGAAGGTGGTAACTGAAAATAAAGACCCAAATTGATTGCCAGCCATTCTTCTATTACTGTACACTATCCACTGCCATTTTTGAAACAGAGTCCATAGCGTGTATAATAGGGTTTATGACAGACAATCCTACACAAGCCGTCCTCACTCAGCTCGAACGCATTATTCAAGAGCGATTATCTGCCGGAGATTCCAGTTCATATGTGCACCGATTGGTGGCATCGGGAACGGATCGCGTTTTGCAAAAAATTGGTGAAGAAGCAACCGAGTTTGTCATTGCGGGTAAAAATAACAATCATGCTGAAATTTGCGAAGAGGGTGCCGATCTCATTTTTCACTTGTTGGTATTTTTGCATTCTCAAGGCATGACCTTGTCCGATATTACTCAGGTTTTAGCCCGCCGCGCGGGTCATACAGACTCCGAAAACTGATCGTGATTTAGGGCCATCAACGGGCCTTCCATATCGGGGCTGGTGTAGGCACTCAAGTCGGGGGTTTCTGTTCGCAAGCGGCTCGCAGTTTGCAACAACTGGTGTTGTTGGGTGTCATAGCCAGAGACAACAGCACGCCGATAGGCATTCACGATAGCGGGGTACATGGCCCGGTTGGCGTCGGCTTGGTATTGGTCCAGCTGGGTGTCAGAAATCGAGACTCCCAATCGATTCAAATTGCGAACGGTTGCTTTGAATTTGCGTTTGTTTTGCTCGTAATCAATCCCGCTGAGCCGGTAAAACGAGGCATGTTCCAAACAGCATTCGTGCAAAATTTTAGTCAAAATTTGAATGGCTTCCGCTTCGGTTTCTTGGGTCAGTGTGTGGAGTAAATCCTCGTTGTAAACGCCCAATTTGACCAAGCCATTTTTAATTTTTTGGATCTTAAATTGGCTGCTAATTTGATTTAAAACGCCCCCAGTTAAGGCCACATTCATTAAAATAGCCCGCAATCGGTCTAACAAAATATCGTGCTCATCGGATTGAGAGTAGGTATAGGGTGTGGGGGTGTGGGGGTTCTGGTCCATATCCATATCAGATTCAAACAACAAGCTCCCCAAGTCATACAAGTCCAGGGTAAATTGATCGGTGAGCTTAAAGGCTTCTTTATAATCAAACGCCCCCAATTTAAATCCCAGTTGACCAAGTTCTTCATACTGTTTCTCCGTTTCAGGTGCTGCGGGATCGCTGGCTAGTTCTTGTGTTTTAAAGTCTTTAAATGTTTCCAATCGATAGACTCGAATAGCATCCGCGACTTCGTCCATCGCTTCGTATACCGCTTCGTGGTGCCAGTCGTGAATTTGGTCCGGGTCCCCTACTTTGCCATTGGCTTTGAGTTGGTTGCGCAGTTGTTTAATCCCGTGCTCCAAGGCGTGGGCATTTTGTTTATCCAATTCCCCATCGGATCCAAATTCGGTTAGTATTTGGGTTCGAGCCATGTGTTTCATTTGGTGCTTGAGTTGGGTTTTGGCCACCGTTGCGATACCGGTTTCGAGTTCCTGCAAATCCCCTTCAGATACGCCGGATGCGAGTAATTCGCTGCGTTGATCCTGCACGGTTCCCGTTGATTTGGTCTCTTTTTTTACGCCTAAGTAAGCGGCTGCATAGGCCTGAAGCTTTTTTTGAGCGGCATCTGCGGGAGTGTCCAGTTTGACAGCCCTTTCCCCACGGTGTTGGTGGTGTATCGCCTCGGTTTGTTGTTGGGCTAATTTTTCCGGGGTGGGCTGAACGGCGGCCATGCTGGACAAGCTGACTGTTTGGGTTTCATTAAGGCTGGTAACCAGGCTGGGGGCTTCGGCACCTGTTGATGCGCTTGGTGTTCCGGTGGCGGGTTTGGCGGTGGGTTTGGCGGTGGGTTTGGCGAGGGGGTTGGCTGGTCGGGTGTTCGCCTTGGCTTTTGATTTTTTGGGCGTATGCATGTCAGCTGAATCCATCAGCCGAGCGTCGCTTAATTGGGGTTGCTTGGGCAGATCTTTTAGGCTTTGGGCGAGTGGGTCCATCGGTTTTGTGGTGGGTGCATGGGTTTTGGGCGCTGGGGGTGCCTGTTGCTGAGTGGGCGCCTGGGTTTTGGGAGCCGGGGGTGCCTGTTGTTGAATGGGTGCATGGGTTTTGGGCGCTGGGGGTGCCTGTTGCTGAATGGGCGCCTGCTGCTGAATGGGCGGTTGGTTTTTGGGCGCTGGGGGTGCCTGTTGCTGAATGGGCGGTTGGTTTTTGGGAGCCGGGGGTGCCTGCTGCTGAATGGGCGCCTGTTGCTGAATGGGCGGTTGGGTTTTGGGAGCTGGTGGGTGCTGCTGCTGAGTGGGTGCCTGTTGCTGAATGGGCGGTTGGT
>JAQCBC010000039.1 GCA_027621615.1 bacterium | reverse complement strand
TACTGTTTCTATAGAGCGAGATAATAGTAACACGAGGCATTATTTGGGGCGCATGACAAGACGAACAAAAGTTGTTTCTAAATCAGACGAATTGGTTGGGCTTTCCCTGAAACTCTTGACTGCCTTGGAGCAGCCTCATATCTTTCAGCATTACCAAGATGTAGCGCTATCTATCTTTTAGTTAAAACTCTCAAAAAGCTATGGTCTGGCGTTTGCTCAAATGCGCTAAACCCACAAAACCACTGCTAAGATGCAGCCCTATATATATCTATCTTTGTGCACCGTTTGAAGGACTAAATCCATAACCTGCTAAAAAACCTGAGGAAAACAGAGAAACCACCAATAACACTAAACAGAACACCCCCTTACTCCCTAGTTTAAATTGAACTTCTTGATTATGCAACACATTAACCAATGCATTGATTTGGATTATCAGTTGTTCGTTATGTGATCTCGTTTCTGCTAGCTCACTTACTAGTAGGTCCCTGACTGCTTGATCATTGCTTATATTTATTTCTTGTTGTCTAATGTGCTCAAGAATATGACCAGTCTCAATCCCATTCATGATTGGCATACTAGTTTCCCCTACTGTATGCTGGGAACTATATTCCCCCTGACTTTGTGATCTCCTACTTGTGGGTTCCCCTGGAAAACTTGCACTCTCTAGTCTTCTTGAACTAGCTAGTGATGATGGATTACCTAATGCTATTGAAATCATACCTAAACCTCCTTATTTTATGTATAACTTAATTTTTAAAACTAGTTGCAAAATTATTTGCAATTTATTTTGTTATTTTAAACTATTGTATTCAGCATTACAACCCACCGTTCAAAAGTTAATTAGACTTTTTTTCAACTCCAAATGCCTACACTTACCTATTCAGAACGAGCCAACATTTTTTGCACTGCCTGAGCGCGATGAGACACCGTATGTTTAACAGCTTCTGGCAAAATCCCCATCGTATCTGAATACCCATCGGGTATAAAAATTGGGTCATAGCCAAAGCCGTTTTCTCCCTGAATATCGGGTGCAATTCGCCCCCGAACACAGCCTTCATAATACTGCGTCTCCCCATTGGGGTACCGCACGGCAATGCCACACACAAACTGAGCCCCCCGCGACTCCGATTCAACACCCGCCAGTTCTTCTAAAATTAATCGGCACCGGTCCAAATTGGACGCCCCATCGCCCCCATAGCGTGCTGAAAAAATCCCCGGACGCCCACTCAAAGCATCCACACACAACCCCGAATCTTCGGCTAAATAACACTTGCCCGGTGCATGCGAAACTCCCATAAGTTTTTTGTAGGCATTGGCTTCAAACGTATCCCCATCTTCGATTGCATCAAACGCCCCCGAGTACAGTGAAATTGAAATGCCCACTGGCGCCATCATTGCAGTAAGCTCCTTGAGCTTATTCTGATTGGTCGATAAAAATATTACGGGTTGTTTAGATAAATCCATGGTTGATCAGACTCCCATTTTGCTGACAATAAACGTGCGTGTTGGTCCTCAGATAACTGCTGTATCATCCGACAATTCCGCCGATGAATAGCCAACCCATGCGCAATCGTTGGATACCCCACAATCGGATCCCCAGGCTTCGGGACACAACACTGTGCCAATCGAAACTCAATGCTGCGATGCCCGGACAATAAAATTCGAGGGGTCTCGGATACACTGCGTTCAGACGTGTGGGGTTCCCTCGGTTTGGCCACCACTGGCTCCGTATCATCCGCCACGACTGTCGGCTCTGGCTCATGCCTTCTAAACCATTGCCGAATCCGATACCGCGCCTGCTCAGTTTGCACAATCGATAACCAATCTTTTTTGGGCTTGCTATTGGACTGGGTCATAATTTCAACCCGATCCCCGTGCTGAAGCTCGTAGCGCAATGGCACGATGCAATCGTTCACTTTGGCACCAATACAGGTATGCCCCACATCGGTATGAATTTTATAGGCAAAATCCAGGGGCGTTGACTGCTGAGGCAACGCAATGACATCCCCTGTTGGGGTAAATACCATCACTTCATCCACCAATAAATCCAACTTAATATGATCTAAAAATTGATCCGCATTGTCTTGATTCACCGGCGTGTGTTCATTGTAATCCACCAGTTCTTGCAAAAACGGTGTGCTCGCTTGTGGCTGTGGAATTTTTTCTGGCGAATCTTTGAGTTTGTAGTGCCAATGCGCCGCTAGTCCATATTCTGCAATTTGATGCATGCGTTCCGTCCGAATTTGAATTTCAATGGGCACGCCCCGATGATCCACCACAGAGGTATGCAACGATTGGTACAAATTGGGCTTGGGCACCGCAATATAATCTTTAAATCGGCCTGGAATCGGCTTAAACAACTCATGCGCATGGCCCAAAATTGTATAACATTCTGGAATCGTGTTGACAATAATGCGCAGCCCCAACACGTCATGCAACCGCGTGTAATCCATGTCCCGACGCTTTAATTTTTGGTAAATACTATACATATGCTTGGGCCGCCCAGTAATTCGATACGACACCCCCAATGGCTCTAACCGCTGCTTAATTTTATCAATAAGCAATTTAATGTGCGCCTCTCGAGAATCGCGGGTGTCCACAACCAAGCGCTGTATTTGGTTAAACATAGCGGGTTCGAGTGTCGCAAACGCCAAGTCATGCAATTGCCATTTTATGGACCACAATCCCAATCGATGGGCCAATGGTGCAAAAATATCTTGGGTTTCCAATGCCATGCGTTTTTGAGCCGATTCCGATAAAAACTGGACCGTTTGCATATTGTGCAGACGATCCGCCAATTTGATAAACACCACCCGACTATCTTTGGCCATAGCTAAAAACAATTTTCGCAAATTCTCTGCCTGAGCCCGAGTCCCAAAATACATTCGACCCAGATTGGTCACACCCTCCACCAGCACTGTCACCTCATCACCAAACTGTTGCCTTAAATCCGCTTGGGTAACGGCACAATCCTCCAACGTATCGTGCAAGAGACCGGCGCACAACGTCTGGTAATCTTGGCGCAATTCCGCCAATGTGATCGTCACATGCACCGGATGAACAATATAAGGGCGTCCGGACTTTCGCATTTGACCCGCATGGGCATGGGTGGCAAAGGCATACGCCCGATTGATGGTCTCAATAGCTGCTGCGTCTAGATAGCCTCGGATTCGGTTTAAACACTGTTCCCACAGATGCTGCAGCTCTAATTCACTGGTTGATTGTGGCATTTTATCGAACGTCCTGGATCATTAATTGCATGTTGGTTCGCCCTTGCCAAGTGTTGGTTTGCAAATGAAACACAACCGAGCACTGGGGTTTTTGAACCGCTGGCAATCGATCCGCTAAATCAAACCCAATGCCATCCACGACCACCCGTGTAGCATCATCGTATAAGCGAACTTTCAAATGCTTATCTTTTAAAATCCGGGCCTCTATCACACGCAATTCCGCCACAAACAGGGGTTCTGGATTGCTGGGCCCAAAGGGCGATAGCCGCTGCAATTGGCGATAAAAATCATGATTGATCCGATCCGGCGGCAACTCGGCGTCAATGTGAACAATGGGCCGCAAGTCGTCCGCAGATAGTACCTGGTTGGCATGCGTAGTCATAGCCGCATGAAACTCGGCCAACCGAGCCGTCTCTAAACTAAATCCAGCCGCTTGATGATGACCCCCAAATTTGGTCAAATACTGATCATTGGCTTTAATTAGCTGATACACATTCACCCGTTCAATGCTCCGTGCGGACCCTCTCGCTTCGGTATCGTCATACCCAATAACCAAACTAGGCCGATGGTACCGATCGGTGATTCGAGCAGCCACAATACCAATGACACCCGGATGCCAATTGCGGCCCGATACCACCAGCACGGGGCTGCTCAAGGCATCAGAGTTTTCTTCTAAATACGCAATAGCCTCGTCCGTAATGGTCTGGGTTATTGTCCGGCGCTCTTGGTTTAGCCGTTTTAATTTGGTGGCTAACGCTTCGGCCACATCGGGCTGGGTCGCGGTCATCAAGTCCACACATAGGGTCGCATTGGCCAAGCGACCGGCTGCATTTAACAATGGGGCCACCCCAAACCCAATATCCCGACTGGTCACCGGCTCTCCCGGCTCCAGTCCTGCTGCATGCATCAATGCTCGCAAGCCCAATCGGTTGGTGTGCCGCATTTGCTTAAGCCCTTGTTGGACTAAAGCTCGATTCATCGGCGATAACTGCGCCACATCCGCCACGGTGCCAATGGCAACCAAGTCCAAATAGTCGTTTAACGGCGATGTTTGGTTCATGTGTGCGAATACTTGATTAAAAAAATGGTAGACAATTCCAACTGTGCACAAATCAAAATAGCCATGATTAGCAGGCAATAACTTTGGATCAACAATCAAGTCTGCAGGGGGTTGCGGATCGGGCACCTGGTGGTGATCAATAATCATAATTTTAAATGCGGGGTTGTGCTGTTTGAGCCAGGTACACTCCGTCACGTTCGTTACCCCACAATCCAATGTAATTAATGCAGCCGGGGCCCACTCTTGGACCAACGTATACACCCGATCCGTTAAGCCGTATCCATCATTAAACCGATCGGGGATATAAAACTGTGGCTTAAAGCCCAAGGCCTGTAAAACAGCCATCATCACACTGGTCGAGGTAATGCCATCCACATCATAATCCCCGTAGACTAAAATATTAGCTCCCGCTGGTAATTCTTGTAAAAAATTCACGGCAGTTTGAACCCACGCATCTGGAAAATACGCAACCGGCAAATTGTGAATATCCAAAACCTGTTGGGCATCCTGAACAGACCGCACGCCCCGATTAATTAACACATGGGCAATAACCGAATCCACGGACACCGCCTCACCTAATTTTCGACACACCGACTCAGACTGTTCCTGAATCCGCCAAACTGGCTGAGACGGCGTTGTTACCGTGTCAAACTGAGCCATAGACTGCGGCTCACGGATATCAGACAAGACTATGGCTTAATGGCGAACAACGGTTGACCATATTCAACAGTTTGCCCATTTTCAACCAAAACTTTTGTCACAGAACCGGATACTTCCGACTCGATTTCATTAAATAATTTCATGGCCTCAACCAAGCATAGAACGGATCCTTTGCTCACAGTTTGACCCGCTGATACAAAATTGGGCTCCTCTGGTTTCGGTGCTAAATAAACAGTTCCAACCATCGGGGACTCGATGACAATATCGCCATCATCCACGGCATCAGCCACACCCTCTGGCTCCGCTTGGACGGCAACGGGGGCTGCGGGGGCTTGGGCTTGAACAGTGGTTACCACATTGGGGGCTTGAGCCACAACTTGTGTCGCTTTTGTCACCTCAATGGTGCTGTCATCGGATGATATTTTTAGGGAAGCAATATCGGCTTCCTCAACCATTTTTATAATGCGTTTTATTTTTTGAAAATCCATAATGATCTTTATAATATGGGATACAAAAGCGGTTGGTCAAGGTTTTGAAACGGGTTCGGCTTTGAATACGATTTGTTCGACCACCGCATCCAGTACATGCAGTCCGGAATACGTAGCGACCAGACGTCCGTGTTCCAATGCCAATAACGCCGATTGAATCAACTCGATAACACTCGAATTTTCTTCCAAATTAATCCCAAACCACTGCTGACCCTGAGCCAGACTCACCCCGGCTCGGGTCCGTAGGCCCACCATGAGCCATTCCTCAAACCGAGCCCCATAGTCAATGGGACGTTTGGGTACTGAGCGCACGGGAGATTGGCAGTAGGCTTGGAATTGACTGATAGTGCGAAATCGTTGGCCCTGGAAAAATGAGTGGGCGCTGGGTCCCACGCCCAAATAGGGACGAAATTGCCAGTAGCCTTGGTTATGAATGGATGCATGCCCGGGTTTCGCAAAAGCGGATCGCTCGTACCAGTCAAAGCCTGCTGCCGTTAGTGTATTAAAAATTTGATCATAATCATCGGCCATGGCATCGTCCGACCGGGTGGTTTGTGTTGCGTAAAAGGGGGTTCCGGGTTCTAGGGTCAGCCCATAGGTGGATACATGATCAATCCCCAATTGCGCGTAATCATTCAAGACACCGGCCAATCGCTGGGGCGTTAGCTGGGGCATGCCGAACATTAAATCCAACCCAATTGATACTGTGCTTAGTGACCGGATACGCCCCACGGCGGTCACCACATCGGACCAAGTATGGCGACGCCCCAAGTGCTTCAACACGGTTGCATCACTGGACTGAGCCCCCATACTCACGCGCATCGGTCCCTGTTTTTCCAAAGCCGCCAACCAATCGGGGGTAATATGCAGGGGATCCATTTCAATAGTCAGTTCGCAAGTATTGGCCAGCGGCCACGCGGATTGAATCTGATTGAGCAGGGTTAGCCAGTGTTCGGGCTGTAGGGTACTGGGGGTTCCACCACCGAAATATATGGACTGAATCGTTAGATCTGGATAGTGGGTTTGGTAAGCGATTAGCTCCTGCTGAATAGCCTGAACCAACTGACTTCGGCTGTCACTTGTTGGATCATGGCGATGCTTGAAAAAATTGCAATATGGACATAGGCTTTCACAAAACGGAATGTGAATGTAAAGGCCAATTGTTGTGTCTGTGACGAAAGTGGGGGTGGGCAATTGCATTGGTTTTGTTTTAGTTTAGCGAAAAAAAATAGCATGTCAATGCTGTTGATTTGATTCGAAATGAAATTTAATGATACCCTCTAGTAATATATGTCAAAAAAATATGTCAAAAAAAGGAGAATTGAAACTAATGAAGCCAAACTTGCTTCCTTATAATGTAAAGTTTTCAGGAACTGGGAGAGAATACTTTGGGATTTGGATCGTAAATTTAATTTTAACAATTATTACGTTGGGAATTTACAGTGCCTGGGCAAAGGTTAAGCGTGAAACTTATTTTAAAAACAATACTAGAGTTTTCGATGCAGGTTTTGGGTATCACGCCACTGGCGGTCAAATATTTAAAGGTCGATTGATTGCTTTTATCGTTTTGTTTTTGGTTAATGTATTATCAACAGTAAAACCACTTTTTGGGTTCGTGGCAGTGCCTATTTTTGTTGTTTTTATACCTTGGATACTAAATAGTTCTTTGCGTTTTTCAGCTCGAATGACTTCATTCCGAAATATTCGTTTTAATTGGCATGGGACATATTGGAAAACTATGTGGTTTTTGGTAAT
>JAQCBC010000038.1 GCA_027621615.1 bacterium | reverse complement strand
CGCCGAGTCCGTATGACAACGCTGTGTGTTATTTTTGGGGATCAATTATCGTTGGATATTGCCACGTTATCCGGTGCCGATCCAGCGACAACCGTTGTGTGCATGGCGGAAGTTTGGGATGAAGCCACCTATGTCAAACACCATAAGAAGAAATTAGCGTTTTTATTCTCAGCGATGCGGCATTTTGCCGATGCGGTTCGGGCGGCTGGCTACACGGTGGTGTACACGCAGTTGGATGACCCAGACAATACGGGGTCGTTTCGGGGGGAAGTGCACCGCGCGTTGGCGCACACGGGGTGTGATCGCATTGTGCTGACCCATCCGGGGGAGTATCGGGTGCTAGTGGAGGTGCAATCATGGGCAACGGTGTTTGGGGTTCCGGTGGATATTCGTGACGATACCCGGTTTTTGTGTTCGTTGGATGCGTTTGACCAATGGGCGTCGGGGCGTAAGCAATTGCGTATGGAATATTTTTATCGGGAGATGCGCAAGCAGTATGCTGTTTTGATGGACGGGGATGCGCCTGTGGGGGGACAGTGGAATTATGATGCACAAAATCGAAAGCCATTAAAGTCGGGGGTTGGTGTTCCGCCCCCGTGGCAGACCCAACCGGATGCCATTACAGAATCGGTGATGGCCATGGTTGCGGAGCGCTTTCCGGATCATTTTGGGGATATAGACCCCATGTACTTGGCGGTAACGCACGACCAAGCTCAGGCTGTTTTAGACGATTTTATTGCCCATCGGTTGCCGCATTTTGGGGATTATCAAGATGCCATGGTTCAGGGTGAGCCGTGGCTGTATCATTCGCATATTAGTTTTTATTTGAACTGTGGGCTGCTAACCCCGTTGCCGTGTATTATGGCAGCCGTGGATGCGTACCATCGGGGGGAGGCGCCCCTCAATGCCGTCGAGGGCTTTGTGCGTCAAATTATGGGGTGGCGGGAGTATGTTCGGGGCATTTACTGGCGGATGATGCCCGACTATGCCCAGTGCAACGCCTTGGATGCGAAGCGGCCGTTGCCGGACTTTTATTGGACCGGCAAAACCGGCATGAATTGTTTGACACAGTGTATTCAAGAAACAAAGCGCAATGCCTATGCCCATCACATTCAGCGCCTCATGGTCTTGGGCAATTTTGCCCTATTAGCGGGTCTAGATCCGAAAGCGGTAAACGAGTGGTTTTTGATTGTGTATGCCGATGCGTATGAATGGGTTGAGATGCCCAATGTGACGGGTATGATCTTATTTGCCGATGGGGGGTTGTTGGCGAGCAAGCCGTATGCAGCTGGGGGCAGCTATATTCAAAAAATGTCCAACTATTGCCAGCAGTGTCGGTATCGGGTGACGGAAAAAACGGGGCCAGATGCCTGTCCGTTCAATTACTTGTATTGGGATTTTCTAGCTCGAAATCGGGACTATTTGCAGGGAAACCCTCGTATTGGGATGATGTACAAGACATACGATCGGATGACGGATGCAAAACAAGCAGCCATTCAGTCCGATGCCACACGGTTTTTTAAATCCTTGGATTTGAGTGATTAAAGTTGTTGTTTTAGATCATATCGCTTAAACTAGAGACTAGTATGGCTAAACAACCACAAAAAGAAAATACAAATAGTAAGCGAAAGCGTCCCGATTGGAAAGCAGGCTTGTGGTATTTTTTAATTGCGCTAATTATTTTTTCAGTGGTGAGCAGCTGCTTCTTTCCACCCAAAGAAATTCGGTTAATTTCGTACACAACCTTTTTAGATCATGTGAACCAAGGAACCGTGGCCTCGGTGGTGATTCGGCCATCGGAGCGGTTGATCATTGAAACGGCCGTGTCGGGGGAAACGTACAAAGCCTATTTTATTGAGCATGATTCCTTAATGGAGACCTTGCGAAACAATGCGGTAGATGTGACGGTTAATCCGTCGGATTCGGGGTGGATCATGGGGTTGTTGATTCAGGCTTTATTCCCCTTTTTGTTAATTGCTGTCTTTTGGTTTTTTATTTTTAAGCAAGCGCAGGGGATGAACAGTCAAGCGATGTCGTTTGGAAAAACCAAAGCAAAGCCACAAACGGATGATAAAGATAAAGTTACGTTTGAGGATGTGGCTGGTGCGGATGAAGCCGTTGAAGAGTTGCGGGAAATTGTGGATTATTTAAAAGACCCCAAAAAGTTTGTGAAAATTGGGGCAAAAATCCCGAAAGGGGCGTTGTTAATGGGGTCCCCGGGAACGGGTAAAACATTGCTGGCTCGGGCTGTTGCCGGTGAGGCGGATGCTCAATTTTTTAGTATTTCAGGATCAGACTTTGTGGAAATGTTTGTGGGCGTTGGAGCGTCTCGGGTTCGGGATTTGTTTGCCCAAGCCAAGAAGCAAACCCCGAGTATTGTATTTTTAGATGAAATTGATGCGGTCGGTCGCCAACGGGGTGCCGGTTTGGGTGGCGGGCACGATGAGCGGGAGCAAACGCTGAATCAGTTGTTGGTTGAAATGGACGGGTTTGGCAAAAACGATGGGGTGATTGTGATTGCGGCCACCAATCGGCCGGATATTTTGGACCCTGCGTTGTTGCGCCCGGGTCGGTTTGATCGGCAAATTGTGGTGGACAAGCCGGATTTGAGTGGCCGAGAAGCCATTTTGGCGATTCATGCAAAAGGCAAAAAGTTTGATGAGAGCTGTCGGTTATCTGTGTTGGCGCGTGCGACTTCTGGGTTTACAGGGGCAGACTTGGCCAATGTCCTCAATGAAGCCGCCTTGCTGGCGGCGCGTGCTAATGCTGTAAAAATTGGCCAGGAACACCTAGAAGCGGCGATGGAGCGGGTGTTGTCGGGCCCGCAACGCAAGTCCCGAATTATGAATGACAAAGAAAAACAAATTATTGCGTATCACGAGGTGGGGCATGCATTGGTCGCGCATTTGATTCCGGGAACAGACCCGGTCCACAAAGTGACGATTTTGCCACGGGGGATGGCCTTGGGCTATACGCTGCAGTTGCCCACTGAAGACCGCTATTTGATTTCTAATGAAGACATTGAGGCGAAAATACAGGTGTTAATGGGGGGGCGCATTGCGGAAGAGCTTTTATTTAAAACGGTGACGTCAGGGGCCTCGAATGATATTGAGCGTGCCACGGATCTGGCGCGTCAGTATGTGTGTTTGTATGGCATGAGCGAGTTGGGAACGCGCAAATATGGTCGAGACTCTCAGAATGTCTTTTTGGGGCGGGATTATTCGGATCATTCCAAAGATTATTCGGATCAAACATCCCGTCAAATCGACGAGGCGATTCGGTCGCTTATTCAAAAAAACTATGACGCAGCCAAGGCGTTGTTAACCAAACACAAATCGGTCTTGGTGGCGATATCCACGTTTTTGATGGAGAAAGAGACGTTGGATGCGGAGACGTTTAAGGGGTTGGCGGATGACTTATTATCTGGAAAATCAGGGTTGCGGGCTCCACAGGAGAATAAGCAGGCCAAAAAAGCGGCAGCTAAAAAACCGGCGGCAAAAAAGCGATCCGCTAAACAGCCGGCCAGTAAAAAAGCAGCGGCCAAACAATCTGGGGGTCAACCACCAGAATAAACGGGGTGTGGCGCAGTCCGGTAGCGCACTAGTATGGGGTACTAGTGGTCGCAGGTTCAAATCCTGTCACCCCGACCACACAGCATTAATAACCAAAGTTTAGCGCTAGCGCTTCAGCAACAGCCAAAACCCAAGGCCGGTACTGATGATGCTGATGAGCAAGACGCTAATCATGAGGGCATCCCGTACGGGCCGGCCGGTCCAAGGGGTTAAAAAATTCCATTTGTGAAGGCTTGAAAACACCAGCCGTTCGTAGCGGTCTGCGCGGGCCAGCTGCTCAACCAGAGTACCTGTTTTGGGATCGATAAAGAGGTGTCTGTCGGCATAGGTGAACTGAAAGACGGGGAGTCGCTTATTCCGAAAATCATACAAGGGGCTAAATCGAGTCAGGCGTTTTATGTTCATAATAGGTGCATGGTTCATGTAGCGGTTGGCGTAAAACTCAACCAGCGTCGCATCGCTTATGGGGGTTTCGGTGCCCCGATGGGACACATACTCAGCGGGGTTTTGGGTGCCGGAGTCCAGCCGATACAATAGCTGATGGTCTGGGCCTTGAATTAAGCTAATGCTGCTCAATGGGGATTGGGATTGGTGTGCGGTGGGGGTCGGTATGGACGCTATTGCCATGGGTTCAGCCAGAATTCGTTCGGGCATTGGGGGGTAAAGCCCATGGTGTAGCAAATGGTAAAACCCGCTACTGGAAAACATAAGCAAGGGGATCCATACGACTATGGATAGGCTACGGTGTAGACGGCGACGCAGGGGGATCGTCCTTCGGCGCAGGCCAACAATGAGGCCAATGCCCGACAGACTTAGGCCAATTAACGACAGCAGTAGCCCGCTCATCAGAACAATGCGTGTCTGATTAAACCGATCCAACCACTGCCAGGTGTGCAAGGCTCGAAACACGCCCTGTAAGCGTGTTTTCCATGGCGTTGTGATGCTGGCTAAGGCGCCCAGTTCTGTGTCAATAAACACCGTTGTTGGGGGGTCATGGTCCAAGGTAATGCGATAAACGGGCAATAAGCGATTGACCCAGGGGTAGGCCGAATCAAACTGTCTTTGCATGCCAATGCTGGCTACGGGTGCGTCGCTGAGGCCCGTGTAGTGGCGGGCCAGCCAAACGGCGTACTCGGCATCCGTAGACTCGGGGAGCTTCTGCCCGGTGTCTAGGTTTATGTAGTGCCGGGGTTGGTCCGGATCTTGGGTGATTTGAATCGCCAGTCCAGTGTGTGTGGGAACCAGTTTGACCAGACGGGCGTGCGCAATGTCGGACTGATTGAGCCAATGCGCCAGTTGGGTGACCGCAGTTCCAGCGATGGCGGCTGTTGGGGGGCGATGGGTGACTGGTTTGGGTCCTGTCCAGGTCATAATGGGGTGCAGCATGCCGGAAACGGCAAACACGAATAACCCAAGGCCGCCGGTCCAGCCTAGCCATCGATGCCAGCGCAAACTGAGTGTGGTGATTTGAATTCGCATGCGATTAAAATTTGGATTTCAGGCCAATAATAACGGTTCGGGGTTGCCCGGGCCGATACGTTATGGGTCTGTTGGGGCCAACTTGTTTGCTGGTGTAGGTTGAGTAACGAACATTGCCTAGGTTCATCATGCGGCCGTAGAGGGTGTGCGTTTTGGACACATGATACTGGGCGCGCAGATTCAAAAGGGTGTGCCCGGGATAGCGGCCCGTATTGGTTTCATCGACATAGTAGCCCCCCACGTGCTCGCCTTCTAGTGCAATCGTTGCGCGCTCAACGGGTTGATAGTGTATCTCAGCAGTTCCTGTAGCGACCGGGGATCTGGCGACAGTGTTGCCGGTGTAATCACCGTCTTTATCCGTGAATGATCGGTAATAGTGCTGATTCAGACCCAATCCCGTGTGCAACCGCCACTGGGCATTCAGCTGGGCGTTCACCCCCAATTCAAGGCCATCGTGTACGGTTGTGCCGGCGTTAATCGTGCGCCGTGTGGTTGCATCCGTCACGGTGAGAATGTCATTGTTAACCACCATGTGGTAGGCGGTGGCACTGTAGGTGAGGGCCGGGGTCAAGCGGCCACGGATACCGGTTTCCAGTGCGGTTGTTTGAACCGGCTTGAGCTGATCCGTCTGCAGGCTACTTCCGGATCGAAACAACTCCCCGATGCCGGGGGCTCGAAACGATTGGCGGTAAGTGGCATAGGTGCTGTGGTTTGGCGATAGGGCGTAGATCACGTCGAACTTTGGGTTGGTTTGGGCATAGGTCCGGACTTGGGCGGGTGGGCGCCGATGCATGGCCGTTTGCGGGGTTGTGAGTCGATCCGTATAGTCAATGGAAAAATAATCGTAACGCAATCCGCCGATGACACGTACTTGTTTGTACTGCCACTCACTATGCAAATACGGAGATAGACTGAGCTGATTGGCTCGAAAGTCATAGTTTCGGGTAGAAGTTTGGGTTGTGTTGACAATCACAGAGCCCTGCGATTCTTTGGTTAATCGGTATTCGGTGTATGTGGATGGCGTGTAGTCAAGATCCAGACCGGTAATCAAAACGCGGGATTGATCGGCGGTTTGGTACCGGTGCTTAAGCAGTGCGCCATAAGACTGAAAGCGATAATCTCGATCATTGGGGTCATAACCCAGCATCCAGCTGGGCATCAACTGCATGCGATTGCTGCGAAAAAAGGGCGTGATGGACCATTCCTGGTGGGGGCTGGGAGTGTGTGTGATGGCCGTTGAAATTCGCAATGCTTGCACATCGCGTCGGCCCACGCTGTTGTGGTAATCGTTGTGATGGGGCCGGTGGTGATAGTCGGCGGTATTCAATGCGGATGCGCCCCGTTGCTGGACCGACGTGTAGGCAATGTGGGTGACGGCATCCGTGGTTAGGCCAAGGGCGTGATCCAAGCGAATGCTGCCACTGTGTCGGGTATACGCTGCATGGTCTCGAAAGCCGGTACTTTGAGTGCTGTTGGCATTGACTCGAATGCCCAGAGAATCGGTGATGGGCCCGCCCACATGAGTTAGGAATCGGCGCCAGCCATAACTGCCCCATTCGGGATTGAGGCTCCATTCCACAGCCGCCGGAGCGGGTTGGCTGATGGTATTGATAATGCCACCAATGGAATCGCTGCCATATAACGCCGATCCAGGGCCCTTAATCACTTCAACCCGATGGGCTTGTGCTCCATTCACTTCATACAAGGCATTGTGATTGAACAGGCCGCTGGGCCGTGTGGGAATGCCATCTTCTAAAAATAAATACACGCCTTGGGTCGTGATGGGTTGCCGAATGGCGGTCATATGGCCTTCGCCCCCTAAGTTGTTGATATGCACGCCGGGGATGCGATTGAGCAATTCAGCGGGATGCCCGGGCATCACGTGTGCAATATCGTCTGAATTGGCAACGCCAACCATGCCGGCGACAGCCTGTTGATTTTGGGATTCTCGGATCCCGGTTACGACAATGGGGTCTAGGGTTCCGTGTGCCAGTTGGCTCCACCCTAACAGTAACAGTATTAAACCATGCACCCACGGTGCTTCTAAATATGTGCGAATCATACAACGCCCTCCAAATTATTCCAGCAAAACGATTGAGTGTCGTTAAGCCGGCGGGGCTCGGGAGTGGGTGATCCGGACTGGGTCGGCATGCCTCCCATATACGGGCCCGGCTATGCATGGGCACACGGGGGTTGCCGTATGGAATAGGGGATCGGTTGGGCTTAGCCCATGGGCATGCGTGCTGGTTCGCACAGTCTGAGCGTCTAGGCCATCCGTT
>JAQCBC010000037.1 GCA_027621615.1 bacterium | reverse complement strand
CAAAATATCATCGGTGGATTGTTTGCTGCCTTTGTCTGAGGCGTATTTGATTGATCGCTCGATTGGGACTCGGCATCGTGCGGCGTTGGGATTGTCGGAATCGACGGATGCTTTAATTGTTATTGTTTCAGAAGAAACAGGGATTGTTTCATTGGCTGAAAATGGTAATTTGACCCGGTATTTGAATCGGGAGGCATTGGAAGCCCGATTTTTTAAATTGTATAAAGAGCCAGTTGCTTATGCAAAGCCAGTGGGTTGGTTAAAATCATGGTTAACCAAAGCATGAGTAAAACAACAGTTGTATCGCTGCAAAAGAAAAAACAAATGGGAGAGCCGATTGTCTTGTTGACAGCGTATGACTGTATTATGGGCCAACTATTGGCTGAAGTGGGGGTGGATATTGTGTTGGTGGGGGACTCGTTGGGTAATGTGTTTCAGGGGGATACCACCACTCAATCGGTCACCATTAGCCAAATGGTGTATCACACAGCAGCGGTGCGTCGCGGTTGGCCGGATGGTTTTATTGTTGCGGACATGCCGTTTATGACAGCCGTTGTATCGGAGGCGGATACCGTGCGGCATGCGGGTCGTTTGATCCAATCGGGTCGGGCGGATGCGGTTAAAATTGAGGTCATGCATGCTCGTCAGTTGCCGTTGTTGGCGGCGGTTGTTGCCAGTGGGATTCCGGTGATGGCACACATTGGATTTACGCCACAAGCGGTGACCCAATTGGGGGGGTATCGGGTTCAAGGGCGCACAGATGCCTCAGCGGCTGCGTGTTTGGAACTGGCGAAGCAATGCGAAGCCCAGGGGGCATTTTCGGTGTTGCTGGAATTGGTGCCGGATGCGGTGTCTAAACAAATTACAGCGGCTGTATCGGTACCGGTGATTGGTGTGGGAGCGGGCCCGTCGTGTGACGGTCAAGGGCTTGTCAGTACCGATGTGGTAGGTTTATCCCCTAAAGTACCCCAATTTGCTACTCAGTATGCGGATGTTCGATCCAGCATGAAACAGGCCTTTTCGTCGTTTCAAGCAGCCGTATCGGATGGCTCGTTTCCAACATCGTTTACACAGGCGTGAACCCATGATCCAATTGTACGATACGTTGCACCAAGAAAAACGGGAATTCAAACCACTTAATCCCCCAGCCGTATCCATGTATGTCTGTGGGGTGACGGTCTATGATGTGTGTCATATTGGGCATGCTCGGGCCTATGTTGTGTTTGATATGCTCAAGCGGCATTTAGTGGGGGCTGGCTATACGGTGAACCATATTCAGAATTTTACGGATATTGATGACAAAATCATTCGCAAGGCGGCGGAACAGGATGTGCCCATTACAACCATTACCGAGCGATATACTCAAACCTTTTTTGATGACATGGCGGCCTTAAATATTCAGCCGGCGAACCACTATCCCAAAGCAACGGAGCATATGGCTGAAATTATTGCATTAATTGAGCGATTGTTGCGTGTGGGGGCAGCGTTTGTGCATGCCAATGGGGATGTGCTGTTTTCAACAGCGGCCTTTGATGGGTATGGCAAATTGTCTAAAAAAGTGTTAGATGATTTGGAAGCCGGGCATCGGGAAACGGCGCACTCCATCGAATCCCCCAGCTTGGATTTTGTGTTGTGGAAGCAGTCAAAGCCAGGCGAACCAGCGTGGCCCAGTCCGTGGGGACCGGGGCGCCCGGGTTGGCATATCGAATGCTCGGCAATGGCGATGCAGTATTTGGGCGAGCAAATTGATATCCACGGCGGTGGCGAGGACTTGGTGTTTCCGCACCATGAAAACGAAATTGCACAATGTGAATCCTGTACGGGTAAGCCCTTTGTGCAATATTGGATTCACAATGGGTTTGTTACCCTGCATCGTCAAAAAATGTCTAAATCCTTAAACAATACAATTACGATTCGGGATTTGTTGAATACGGTTGATCCGGGAGCGATTCGCTTGTATTTGTTGCGTACGCATTATCGAACGCCGTTCCAGTTTTCTTGGGATGGTTTGGAAGAAACGCGACGATCGTTACACAAGCTGCGCGCATGTTTAGCGGATCCCGAAACGCAGGAGCCAACGGCAACACAAGCCACTGAATTGGATCACTTACACCAGCGCTTTACGCAGGCGTTGGACGATGATATCAATACAGCCATGGCGGTGGGCGTATGCTTTGAGATATTGCGGTATATCCAAACCCAGGGATTCGGACGGCGAGTGCTGCAAAATTGTCTGGATTATTTGGGCATTGTATACGCAATGGAGACCTCAGAAACACCGGCCTTGCCCGCAGTGTGTGAGGCGCTAATGGCCGAGCGTGAGACAGCGCGATCCCAAAAAGATTTTGCACGATCGGATCAGCTGCGTGATGAGTTGCTCACCCATGGCATTGTGGTAAAAGATGCCCGAGATGGCACAACCTGGGAGTGGGTCAAAGGCTAGTACCAACGCACAAACTTTGATACACTAAACACTGTTGTGTTCAAAATAAATTGTTAAGGAGTAACCGTATGTTGGATGCTATTAGTATACAAACGCGCCATGTGTCAATTACCGATGCCTTAAAAGAGTATGCTCGTGAAAAAGCAGAAAAAGTTACCAAATACTATGACAACATTCAACGCATTGTCTTGGAATTGTCGATTTTAGAGGGAAACAAGCACAGTCAAATTGTGAAAGCCACGGTAATGGCATCGCAAACGGTGATTCGAGCCACTTTTGAATCGGGCGATATGTATGCCAGCATTGATGGGGTTGAAGAAAAAATTGCCAAGCAGTTAAAAAAGCATCACGATAAATTGCGCACCAATGCACATAAAGAGTTGAGTCACCGGAGTGGCAGTTCGCCATCCAATGCGGCTGCGTATTCAAAGCCACAGCCCTTGTGTTTGGATAAGCCAACGTTTGTGGATGATGCGATTACCCATTTGGAAACGGGCCTATATCCGTTTGTTGTATTTCGTGATGCTCGTGATGCGAAATTGGGCAAATTTAGTATTGTCTATGAATCTTGCGATGGCGTATATACCGTGATTGAACCGGAAAATTAGGAGGGGATGATGAACGAACAGTATCAGTATGAATTGGATGTGAATGGGGGTTCCGTTACCCATGAGACTGGTTTTTTCTTCAAGCCAGCCCCCTTTGTTGTTGAGTGGGAGGGGCAAACGGCATCGGTAACATTTCGGCGCAATGCCCATCATGAAGTAGTCTATGCGATCCAGCAGGGTAATCAATTGGTTGCCGAATTAGAACATCCCGATTATGTGGCGGATGTCGCGCCGGACAAATTGGGACGATTGACCGCTGTGTTTGCTGCCTTGGTCCATTTGGGCATTACAGCCAATCAATCGTATCACGATTTTTTTGAATCAAATTCAGTATCGTTTACCGTTAAACAGCCCATATTTTTAACCGCTGTTTAAGTACGCTCTGCATACCGTGATATAATGCCGGTATGATGCAGTCTAACTTGCCATTATTGGGGCACTTGCGTGTATTGCGTGGGGTTTTATTTCGAACCGTCCTATGGATTTGTTTGGGTGGTGGGGTTGTATTTGCATTGTTTGATACGGTTGTTGGTGTGTTTTTGCAATTATTTCCCCATACAGCAACGCATAATTCGGTGTTTATGCATCATATTTTTGAAGGCTTTAGTGTACGATTAAAATTATCCGCTATTGGCGGTATTGTGCTAGCATCACCGGCATGGGTGCTGGACTGGTTAACGTTTATCATTCCAGGCTTGAAACGGCGGGAGCGTGTGTGGCTATTGGCGGGGTTGTTGGCCGCCATTGTTCTGGCTGTATTGGGTGCTGTTGTTGCGTATCGGGTAATTTTGCCCCTCAGCATTCAAATTCTAACTGGGTTTTCGTTTGTTCCAGATTCGGTGGGGGTTATGTTGAACTATCAGCATAGTGTGCTGTATGCCGTCAAATTTGTTGCCTATAGCGTTCTTGTTTTTCAATTTCCCATTGTTCTGATGGCATTAATGGGGTTGGGTGTGCTAAAGCGTCGGTCGTTACTTAAGGCCAGTCGGTATAGCGTGATTGGTATTTTTATTGTGTCTGCGATTTTGACCCCGCCGGATATTGTGTCTCAATTGGGGTTAGCGGCACCGTTGGTCGGCCTGTATGGGGCCACGGTTCTGATAGCGTATGCACTTCGGATTGGCTCATGATTGGCATTGGGAGTATTGAATGTGTATTGGTGTTGGCGGTGGCCATTTTAATTATTGACCCGTCCGATTGGCCTGTTGTTATTCGAAAAATTCGACAGATATGGCACGGCATCCTGCGGATCTATCATGAAGTTATGGGTCAGTGTCAGGCCATTGAGTCGCAGCTGGATGAAACAGGATCCGATTCATGCGGTGGGTAATTGGGCTATATGGCTGTTCGTTTTTGTTGTTGTTTGTAAATGGATTTATCAATGTGCATTTAATGGTTTGGGATGACTATACCTATCAACAGACTCAATCGATTAAAGCACTGGATGCGCACGTGCGAGACAGGCAAATTCAACTCTGGCATCATAAACGATTGGATCAATTAGAATTGCGTGCAGATGATTACGTACCGTTGCATCAAAAGCGTGCCATTGTTATTCCATGAATCGAACCCGGTTTCCACTGATTGTTATGGGGCTTATTGCCTTGGTGTGTGTGCTGATTGGGCGCTTGATTTATTTGCAATGGATTCAATACGATGTGTTGACAGCGTTGGCCCATAATCAAATTCAAAAAACCCAGAAAATATCGGCATTTCGAGGGGGGATTTATGATCGAAACGATGTGCCGCTAGCCATTTCAAAGCAAGTGTATTCGGCTTATGCTGTACCGGTTAAAATTCAGGATCCATCCGAATGGGCCAAGCGAATCGCTCCGTGCATTCAGCTGCCGCTTCACGCTGTTTTAAACAGTGTAAAGCCCAACACGTCATTTGTTTGGTTGAAGCGGCATCTGACCGATACCCAATTACAAGCGCTTCGAACATTAAACGATCCAGCAATTGGCTTTTTACCGGAATATAAGCGGGTGTATCCCCACGGGTCCTTGGCGGCTCATGTCGTGGGCTTTACGGGTATGGATAGCCAGGGGTTAAGTGGTGTAGAGTATTACTATGGGTCTGCGCTGAGTGGGCAGCCCGGTAAACAAGTGTTGGAAAGTGACCCGTTGGGTGTACCCATCCCTTTGGGTAAAACAACGGTTATACAGCCGGCATTGGACGGCAATGATGTTCAGCTAACCCTGGATTTAACCCTTCAATATTTTACGGAAAAATATTTAAAAGAAGGGGTTGAACGCATGGGTGGGCGTCATGGGCAAGCCGTGGTTATGGATCCCCATACGGGAGAGGTCTTGGCGATGGCGAGCTACCCGACCTTTGATTTGAATCAGTGGCAAACCGATGTGGCAATGACCTATGGAAATCCGGTGGTGACCGATGTTTATGAACCGGGGTCTGTATTTAAATTAATTACAGTTGCATCTGCATTAGAAGAAGGCACTGTAACCGCGGGGACAGTTTTAGAGGTTCCAGAAACCTTGACGATTGCATCGGATGTAATTAAAGAAGCGCATGAACGCAATGCAGGAGAAACGGATCAAAAAAGTATTGAAGATATTGTGAAAGACTCATTAAATGTGGGGGTGAGTTTGGTATCGCAAGATTTGGGAAATGAAAAGTTTTTTCGATATATTCAACATTTTGGATTTGGAAAATCAACGGCGGTGGGATTGCCGGGAGAAACCGGGGGCTTGGTGCGGCCATTCACAGACTGGCGGGCCGTGGACACCGCTACAATTGCATTTGGTCAAGGCATTGGGGTGTCAAGTATGCAATTGGCAACAGCCGTGAGCGCCATTGTTAATGGGGGAATTTTAGTCCGGCCGCGCATTATTCAGGGTGTTAAAACGGATACAACCCATAAATTGGCTCGAGGGATTCGTCGAAATCGAATTTTAACGCAAGATACGGCCAATGAAATGCGAAGCATGATGGAAAGCGTGGTCCACTCGGGGACGGCTGAGCATTTGAAAATACCGGGGTATCGCATTGGCGGTAAAACAGGAACAGCAAATAAACCGTCTCCTACGGGTGGGTATTATGCGGATCGGTATGTCGCGTCGTTTGTTGGATTTTTGGATACCCCGAGCCTTGTCCTATTGGTTATGGTTGATAGTCCCGAAAAAAGCATTTGGGGGTCAACGGTTGCGGGGCCTATTTTTAGACGCATTGCGTTGTCGGCTATTGATTACTATGGGGCATCCCCGATACACTAAGTAATATGCGTATTTTGGTATCCGCTTGGGCTTGGCTTGTTATGATTTTGGGCTTGGCTCTCCATGTGGGCATGACCCAATTGGGCATGCTGGTTATGCGAGCAACCCCGCAGCGAGCGGCATGGTGCGCGCGCACGGCCCGGTATTTTTTAATGGGTATGTTTTGGTTGAGCCGTATTCGGGTGGTTGTTCGGGGTCTCGACAATGCGATGAATGCCCATCCCGTGTTAATCTTAGCCAATCATTGCAGTCATGCTGATATTATTGCATTGCTGCGAACATTGCCGATTCATAGTGTATTTGTGGCCAAGAAAGAGTTGTTTCGAGTCCCATTATTGGCGCATGAGCTGCGCTCGCATGGACATATAGCCATCAATCGGGCCAATCCTAGGCAATCGTTAACGGTATTAAATGGGATTGCAGATCAATTGGCATTGGGGCGATCGGTTGTGGTGTTCCCAGAAGGCACACGATCCCCGGATGGAACCTTACAGCCCTTTCATCGGGCCGTATTTTCGGTTGCATTTAAACGCAATATTCCAATTTTACCAGTGACTATTCAGGGCTCAACATCGGTGTTGTCCAAAGATAGCCTGAGCATTCAACCCGGTACCATTGAGCTCGATATTCATGCGATTGTTCAGCCCAATCAGGCGGATACAGTGGATGATTTAATGGCTCAAGTCCGTGCGAGTATTGGGCTTCACCCATAACGGGGATAGGGCATAGACGGCGATAAGGCCCAGTAGAACATCGTGCAAGTAGGGGATCGTAATCATAATCAATGTTGACAGCAAAAAGCAGCTAAACAATCCCCAACCAACAATGCGCAACACCCAGTGGTTGCGAGCCGCTCGGAAATGAATGTATGAAAGTGTAGAAATCATCAGTAAGCTGGATACGACACTAATGCTGGCAAAGCCAATCGGGCTGCTCAAACTGGATTGTGTGGCTACAATCACAAATCCTGCGCCCACCGGCGAGGGGAGTCCTTCAAAAAAATTTTGATGGCCGGATTGCTTAAACCGATTGATTCGGTAATACACGCA
>JAQCBC010000036.1 GCA_027621615.1 bacterium | reverse complement strand
ATTGAACGTCGGGCCATTTTAAGAGCCTATGGAGCCAATGTTGTGTTAACACCGGGTCATTTGGGTATGGCGGGAGCTATTCAGACCGCTGAGGAGTTGGTGGAAAAAACGCCGGGATCCTTTATGCCTCAGCAATTCAAAAACCCCGCCAATCCGCAAAAGCATCGGGATACCACAGCGGAAGAAATTTGGCGCGATACCGGTGGTGTGATTGATGCGTTTGTTGCGGGGGTTGGCACCGGTGGAACAGTGAGTGGTGTGGGGTCTGTGTTGAAGCGGTATCAGCCCCGTATTCACATTGTGGGGGTTGAGCCTGCAGATTCAGCTGTCATTTCCGGGCAGGCACCAGGACCGCATATGATTCAAGGTATTGGAGCGGGATTTATACCCGATAATTTGGATCGAACGGTGTTGGATGAAGTTTTGACGGTTCGCAACGACGATGCATTGGGCATGGGTCGATATTTGGCACGAACGGAAGGAATTTTGTCTGGAATTTCATCGGGGGCTAATGTGCATGCCGCCGTTGAATTGGCCAAACGCCCAGAATTCAAAGGAAAAACCATTGTGTGTATCATTTGCGATACGGGTGAGCGGTATCTCAGCACGGTGTTGTTTGATCAATAATTTTAAGGAATATAAGGAGATAAGCAATGGCAAAAGTTGTAATTAATGGTGAAGAAAAAACAGTGAATGCTACAAGTATTACTGAATTGTTGACCGAGGAGTCGGTTAAAATGCCCGACATGGTATCTGTGCAGTGCAACGATAAAATGCTCAATCGAGCTGATTTTGATGTCACATTAATTCAGGATGGGGATGTGATTGAATTTTTGTATTTTATGGGTGGAGGCCATTGATCGATCAATGAACGGGGATGCTTGGTCTTTTGATACCCGCGCCATTCACAGCGGATATACGCCGGATTCGGATACAGGGGCGACCAATGTGCCGATTTACCAGTCAGCAGGATTTGCGCATGATCCGGATACGTTAGAGGCTATTTTTAATGGGCGTCAGCCCGGGTTTTATTATTCACGTACGGGCAATCCCACGGTAGCGGCCTTGGAGCAACGCTTAACGGCGTTGGAATTGGGGCGTGGAGCGGTGTGTGTGTCTTCGGGTATGGCGGCGATTATGACGGTGTTTTGTACCTTGGCCCAATCGGGAGACAATGTTGTGGTCGCCAAAAGCTTGTTTGGCAGTACGTATTATTTGTTTCATGGGGTTATTGCCTCGATGGGCATTGATGTTCGGTTTGTGGATAGTACGGATGTGTCCGGGTATGCAGCTGCGCTGGATGCGCGCACCCGATTTGTGTTTTTAGAGGCCATTGGCAATCCCAAGTTGGATGTGCCGGATATTCGTGCGATTGCCGATGTGGCCCATGCCCATGGCATTCCTTTGGTGGTTGATACCACTTTTGTGACGCCCTATTTGGCTCAATCGCAGTCCTTGGGCATCGACATTGTTACGGTAGCGACGACAAAATATTTATGTGGGGGCGGGTTGGCGATTGGGGGCGCCATTGTGGACACTGGCCTGTTTCATTGGCCCAATTGCATTTCCAATTCGCCGGATATTTTAAAGACAGCCGTTGGTAAGTTGGGGGAATTGGGGGGTATGGCTGCGTTTAAAAAAGTACGTGGTACAACCGGGAATAGTTTGGCGGCTCAAAATGCATTTTTAACCTTAAAAGGGGTTGAGACATTGAGCTTGCGTATGGATCGGCATTGCAGCAACGCAATGGCCGTGGCCACGTATTTGGATCAGCACCCTGCGGTTACGGTCACGCAATATCCGGGGCTGTCCACCCATGCGGACCATGCGGTGGCCACCCGTCAATTTGGTGGGCGTTATGGCGGTATGGTGACACTGAGACTGGGCAGTAAAGCACGGGCCTATGCCTTTTTAAATGCGCTGACTGTGATTCAGTGTTTGGTCAATTTGGGCGATGCCAAGACGTTGGCAGTATGCCCACGGCGAACAATTTATCGGGATTTGACTGATGAGCAAGCGACCGAAGCCGGTGTCTATGATGATTTGATTCGATTATCGGTTGGTTTGGAGTCCGAGGCGGACTTAATAGCCGATTTAACACAAGCGTTGGAGGTACTATGACATTCAGTGATGCACAAGTTGAGCGATATTCTCGCCATATTATTTTATCGGATGTGGGCGGCGATGGGCAGCAAAAATTGTTGTCTAGTCGTGTCTTAATTATTGGTGCGGGCGGTTTGGGGTCCCCCATTGCGTTGTACTTGGCGGCAGCTGGTGTGGGGCATTTGGGAATTGTGGATGCGGATCGGGTTGATTTGAGTAATTTGCAGCGCCAGATTGCGCATTATACTGCCGATGTGGGTCGGCTAAAAACGGAATCAGCTCAGGAAAAAATTAATGCCATGAACCCGGATGTTTCCGTGACCCTATATCATGAACGCTTTGAAGCCCACAATGCGTTTGCGTTGATGCAGGGATATGATTTTGTAATAGACGGGACGGATAGTTTTGAGAGTAAGTTTTTGATTAATGATGCCTGTGTCATGGCCAAGCAGGCGTTTTCGCATGGGGGTATTTTGCGCTTTGATGGGCAAACGTTTACCTATGCACCTGGGCATGCGTGTTATCGGTGTATATTTGATGACTTGCCCCCTAAAAATGCGGTGCCAACGTGTTCTCAAGCCGGTGTGTTGGGGTCTATTGCGGGGATGCTGGGCACTATCCAAGCCACGGAGGCGATTAAATATTTGTTGGGCGTGGGCACTGGGTTAACCGATCGTATTCTCAGTTTTAATGCGAAACAGATGCAATTTAGAACAATTTCAGTGAGCCGAAACAGTGCGTGTAAGGTGTGTTCGCAATCACCTACAATTACAAAATTGGTGAATTACGAAGCGCCGGTATGTGATTTGAAAAGCCGTGGAGGGGCAGCATGACTAAAACAATAAAAATTAAACAGTCGGTTATCGATCGCATGGTTTCAGAGTTGCGCACGGTCTTGCCCAATGAGGGGTGTGGGTATTTGGCTGGGTCGGATGGTTGTGTGGATACCATTTACCCCCTGGAAAATATTGATCATAGTCCGGAGCACTTTTCATTTCGGCCCGAGGATCAGTTTGCGGTTTTGAAATCAGCACGCACTGCGGGCAAACACTTGCAGGTGGTGTACCATTCGCATCCAGAAACGCCACCAAGACTGTCCGAAGAAGATTTGCGATTGTTAAATGACCCCAGCATGGTCTATATTATTGTGTCGTTTCAAACCGATGTGCCGGGTATTAAAGGGTATCAAATTGATAAGTCTGATAACACAATAACCGTGCATGATGTAGCACTTGAGATAGTAGGAGAATAATATGCGATTTTATGATAACCCCCCTGTATTAGCCGAAGAACAAGCCTTATTTGTTCATGATTTAGTGGATTATTCATTGGGTAACATTGACCCCACCAAGTTTAAAGCTATTCGTGTGGCGCATGGGGTGTATGAGCAGCGTCAAGATCACACCTATATGATTCGGATTCGGTGTGCAGCGGGGGGGTTAACACCGGAGCAACTGCGCAAGGCCGCTGAATTGGCAGAAGCCTATGGTGGTGGCGAAGTGCATTTTACGACTCGGCAAGAAATTCAGGTCCACAATGTGACGATTGAAAATTTAATGACGGTTATTGAAGGCTTGCGATCCGTGGGCCTAAGCACTCGGGGTGGAGGTGGGAATACCATTCGAAATATTTTGACCCCATCGCATTCTGGGATTCGTCCGGGGGATGTGTTTGATGTGGATCCGTATGCCATGGCGTTGACGACTCGATTAATTCATGAGCCCGATTCATGGAATTTGCCTAGAAAGTTTAAAATTGCATTTTCAACGGCACCGGATGATGTATCTTTTACACAAGCCACGTGTTTGGGGTTTGTGGCAAAAATGAATGGCGATCAGAAAGGGTTTGAAGTCTATTGTTCTGGTGGGATGGGTGCCAAACCCATGGTGGGTCATTTGTTGTTGGCGTGGATTCCCGATACAGAAGTGTATGCAGTGACCCGTGCGATTAAAACGATGTTTGATAAGCATGGCAACCGTCGAAACCGCAATCAAAACCGCATTAAGTTTTTATGGAAAAAAATTGGTGAAGAAGAATTTAAGCAGTTGTTTCATGATGAATATGCGTTGGTTCAAGGGAAAGACCCGTTGGTCTTGCCCGAATTAAATAACGAGGCGCAAGCGACGGATTTGCCTATTGAAACGGTCACTGGGCAGGACTTTGAGAATTGGAAAAATCGATATGTGATGGCGCAATCGCAGCCGGGCCTATCCTCCATTTTGATTCCGTTGAAGCTGGGGGATATTTACAAGCATCATGCGGATATTTTGTGTGACTTTTTGGATCATTTTGGGCCAAACACCATGCGGTGCGAGCGGGCGCAAAATATCCGATTGCGCAACATACCGGATGCGTATTTGGGCAATGCTTACCGCATGATCCAGCAGTTGGACACGTTGTCGGAGCAGCCAGCATTTATTGGCCGTATGATGAACTGTACGGGCGCCCAAACCTGTAAGTTGGGAATTTGTTTGCCTCGTGGGCTGTCTAAAGCGATTCAAAAGCGGTTGATTGTGAGTGATCTTGATTTTGATGCGATTGCGGATTTCCGGTTAAACATGTCGGGATGCCCCAATACCTGTGGGATGCATCACATTGCACAGTTGGGATTTTTTGGTAAAGTGGGCCGAAAAGATGGGGATCTGTATCCGGCCTACAATGTCTTGGCGGGTGCGAAAGTGGCGGCTGGGCAAACGGAGTATGCGCAACGGGTCACGGACATTGCGGCGCATGCCATCCCCGAGTTTGTGTACCAGTTTTTGCGTGATTATATTGCTAAAAAAGATCAGTATGCGACCTATAATGCGTATTTGGATTCAGAAGGATTTGATTTAATTAAAGCCTTGTGTGACCAGTATCGGGATGTTCCAGCGTATGCCGATGATGCGTCGTTTTATACAGACTTTGGGGCGAAAAAACGCTTGTCTCTAGAGCAGCTGGGCACGGCGGAATGTTCGGCTGGTATGTTTGACATGATTGATGTGGATCAAAAAAATATGAAGCAGATCATCAAAGCGTTGCCCGATACAGCAGAGCCTGCGGATGCCTTGAAAACGTTGTTGTTTCATACGTCGCGTATGTTGCTGGTCACCCGTGGGTTGGACCCTAAAACAGATACCGAGGTATTTAAATTATTTGAAAAACATTTTGTTCAAACCGAATTGGTGGATAAACAGTACAGTGCCGTGGTCTTGTTGGGCTTGGGATCTTCGGATGCCTTAGTCCCACATGCGGACGCAGTGGTTGAATTAGCCAATGCGGTGATGGCGTTGTATAAGGGTATGGATGATTCGTTAAAGTTTAAGCTGGATGATGCCGCTGGATCGGGCCATACTGCCCAACATGTCACCCAGGATTTTCGTGGGGTTGCCTGTCCGATGAACTTTGTGAAAACAAAATTAGCCTTAGAGGCTCTGAAATCTGGAGACAGTTTGGATGTATTGTTGGATGATGGTGAACCAATTGAAAATGTGCCCAATTCGGTGCAACAAGAGGGCCACACCATTGTGAAAAAAGAGAAGGTAGAGAACCATTGGCAAGTCACAATACGAAAAGCATAGGCGATACACATCGACGCAGTTTAGCCAAATCGTTTTCGTGGCGGATTACGGCGACGTTGGTCACGACCCTGATTTCTTGGTATATCACCGGGACGTGGGCCATGGCCTTGTCGATTGGTAGCATTGAATTTTTATCAAAAATTCTATTGTATTATGGGCATGAGCGATTGTGGGCGCTGATTTCGTTTGGCAAAAAGACGTATGATTATCAAATTTAGAGTATGGATATAACGGCGTTTAACACCACATTGGATACGGCGGATTTACCCACAACGATTGCTGGGATTTTGGATGCGTTTGGGGAGCGTGTGGTGGTGGCGTCTTCGTTGAGTCTTGAAGACCAGGTTTTAACCCACTATTGGGTCAAGGCCTGTCAAGCGCAGGGGGTGGATCCGCATATTTTTGTATTGGATACGGGTCGATTGAATCCGGAAACCTATACAGTGCTTGCGGAGACTGAGCAAGCCTACGGGTTCCGATACCAAGTATACAGTCCAGACACCCAGGCTGTGGAAGCGTTGGTTCAGGAACACGGCATTAATGGATTTTATACCAGTGTGGCTGTGCGTCAGCAGTGTTGTTTTGTCCGAAAAGTACAGCCGTTGCAGCGTGCATTAGCCCCATACGATGCCTGGGTTACGGGGTTGCGTCGGTTGCAATCCCCGGATCGGGCCCAGTTGCCTTTAGCGGAATGGGATGCGGGGCACGATAAAACGAAGTTTAACCCATTAATTCATTGGACCGAAGAACACTTGTGGGCGGTGGTTGACTCGGAACGTATTCCCATGAATGCGTTGTATGCGCAGGGGTATACCAGCATTGGGTGTGCCCCATGCACTCGGGCTATTCAGCCTGGGGAGTCGAATCGATCAGGGCGTTGGTGGTGGGAAACCAGTACCAAAGAATGTGGGTTGCATGTGGTGGATGGTAAAGTAGTACGAAAGAAACAGGAGGGTCAGTGAGATGGCATTAACGCATTTGCAGCAATTGGAAGCGGATAGCATTCACATTATGCGGGAGGTGGTGGCTGAGGCGGACAATCCGGTGATGTTGTATTCCATTGGAAAAGACTCGTCGGTTTTGTTGCATATTGCACGCAAGGCGTTTTATCCGGCGGATATTCCGTTTCCGGTGATGCACATTGATACCCGGTGGAAGTTTAAAGAAATGATTGCGTTTCGGGAGCAATTAGCCAAGGAATACAACTTGAATTTATTGGTTCATATTAACCCCGATGGGGTTGCCAATGATGTGGGGCCGTTTACGCATGGCTCTGCGGTTCATACGGATATTATGAAAACCCAAGCCTTGAAACAGGCCTTGGATCAGCACCAATTTGATGCCGCTTTTGGTGGGGCCCGGCGGGATGAGGAAAAGTCACGGGCGAAAGAGCGTATTTTTTCGTTTCGATCGGCCCAGCATCGGTGGGATCCTAAAAATCAGCGGCCGGAGTTGTGGTCGTTATACAACACGAAAAAAAAGCATGGGGAGTCCATTCGGGTATTTCCGTTATCAAATTGGACGGAGTTGGACATTTGGCAATACATTTATTTAGAAAACATTCCCATTGTGCCGTTGTATTTTGCCAAAGAACGGCCGGTGGTGTGGCGCGATGGGACTTGGATCATGGTGGATGATGCGCGCATGCCCCTCAACCCGGGAGAAACGCCCG
>JAQCBC010000035.1 GCA_027621615.1 bacterium | reverse complement strand
ATTATATGACCAATTTTGCCGACATCAAGCGTCTTTTTAAAAACTTGGCAGGTCAGGAGGGATTCGAACCGACAACATTCGGTTTTGGAGACCGACGCTCTACCAATTGGAGCTACAGACCTTCTACTGTTATATTACAAACAAGATAAACGATAATCACACAAAAAATCAAACTTTGTCAAGAATCCCAATTTGTCAAGAACCCCAATCAAGCATCCTGGCAGGTCTATTAGTGAAAGCACAGAGGGCCGCGGAATGAATAGTGATATTTTTATAGTATTGTCAAATGATTGTCTTTATCGATACAATCATATTTGTCGAAGTGTAAGCTATGCATTGTTTAGCGTCTTTTTAGATGGGTGTTTATTTAAGTTGAATTCATGCCAACTCAGCTAAATCGGTAGCCGTATTGAATCATGCATACTTTGCTTCGTTGGGTATCTATGGAAGCATTACAACAGAGGTCATCAATTACACTAATGAAAGCACGAATTTGTTTTATGTTATCGTTCGTTTTTAGACGAAACCAACCGATTATTTATATCAAAATACGCTGGAACGACGAACCCGTTCCAATTGATAAAGAAGCGTTTTTATCATTTTTATACAAACACGAAGCTGATTTGGATGATAATGATATCAAATTTTCTTTTCTACTAAGTAAAATTATAAAATCCGCTCAACGCAATGGGAAGCCGTGTGCGATGATTGATCAGCCCGCCGATCAACGCTTACTATTTAAGCATATTTATGACAACCAAATCACGGCCTATTGGCGCAAAAAAAACATTGAATCTGAATTGATTTTTTCGGACCAATTACCCCTAACTATTCATTTGAATCAACAAAACTCCGCCCTTTGCTGTGAAATGAAAAACTGGTCTCAATTTGCCAACGATCCTTACTTCAGTGTTGTCATTTATGACAAACCCGACATTACATTTTTTTGCAACGGAACGGTTGTCTTAGATACATCCCTGCACTTGGTCTTGTTTATTATTAAATTTCTAACTAAGCAACGTCAATATTTGCATAACAATGATGCCTTTTCATTAATTGAACAAGTATACAAGCCCCATTCTCACAGCGTAGATTGGGTTGTGAATGTAGACATTAATTCATTTAAGTTGGATAACATGGCTCCCAAAGCGCACTTGACCCTAACGATGGCCGACACAGCCCTAACGCCTATTTTAAAATACAGCTACAATGGCACAATTATCGACCCCCAAGACGATCCACAAAGCGCCGACCCCCGAACTAAAAAGTCAACCGTGCCGCGTCAATTGGACATTGAAAAAAATCATCAAGATCGGCTCATGGCACTGTTCATTGAAACGGAGGTCCCTTTTTTGCTTGACAACCCAAGTGCAATTCGTGACTTTATGGACAAAATTATCCCAACATTAGAATCTGAAAACTGGATAATCGAATCTCATATCGATGACATGACCTTTGATGACACCCCCTTATCGTTAGAATTCGTGTTAGAGCAAGACAAAAAAAATAAGTGGTTTCAGTATAAACCATCGTGCAAAATTATGGATGAAGAGTTTGCACTCCATGAAATTGCCACCATGATGGTTGAAAACCAAGGCTATATTTCGACCAAAAACGGCTATATTAAATTGTCTGAAAAAACACAATCGGATTTGCAAACGCTAACTGACATGGGCGCCCTCACCGGCAATGTACAATTTAGTGAATCCGAGGTCACCGCCCTCATTTCACAAACGGATACCGTTGGTTCGGATCACTCTAGTGATGCACTAATTGAAAAAATTAATACCCTACAAACCATGACCGATATTCCAACCGGACCAGGATTCCATGGAAAACTGCGCGATTATCAGCAATTTGGCTTAAACTGGATTCATTACCTGTATAGCAATCAATTGGGGGGGGTATTGGCCGATGATATGGGCTTGGGGAAAACCATTCAGACCTTGGCCTTTATTAGCCAGCTCAATAGCAAGCACCCACATTTAGTTATTGGCCCAACGAACGTCATTTACAATTGGTCTGAAGAAATCAAAAAGTTTTTGCCCAAACATAAAGTATTGATTTACGCGGGTGCGGATCGGCAGGAGTATCTAAAATCAATCAAACGCTACGATATTGTTATTACATCATTCGGAATTGTGAAAAATGACATCCAAGCGCTTCAACCCATTCAATTTGAATGCGTCTTAGTGGATGAAGCGCAATACATCAAAAACCCCGCCACAAAATTATCCAAAGCCATTAAAACGATTCAAGGAACGTTTAGACTTGCCATGACCGGAACCCCAATTGAAAATAACATTCAAGATTTGTGGAATTTATTTGATTTTACACTCCCCAATTATTTGGGAACATTGCGCCAATTTGAAAATGCCTTTAAAACCAACAAAGCCAAACAAATTAAAATTAAAGTAAGCCCATTTATTTTGCGCCGTGAAACACAGGAAGTTTTGGATTCACTGCCTGAAAAAACTGAAATTGTATTAAAATGCCCACTGTCTGAACCACAACAGCAACTCTATCAAACTGTTTTAAAAACCGTTAAACAAGGCATTCGAACCCAAGATGGCAAATCCAATTATTTGAATATGCTAAGCGCATTATTAAAATTGCGACAAGTGTGCATTCACCCCGGATTATTATCCGAATTTAATCAACGCAATATCGAATCCGCGAAATTTGACCTAGGCAAAGAATACATCCGAGACATTTTAGCAGAAGGGCATAAGCTGGTCGTGTTTAGCCAATTTGCCAAAATGCTGGATTTTATTCAAGATTGGTTGACCATTGAAAACCTGCCCTTTGAGCGAATTGATGGTACCGTAACCGGAAAAAAACGCAACGAAGCTGTCCAGCGATTTCAAAATACTCAAGACCCTACAGTATTTTTAATATCACTCAAAGCGGGTGGTGTGGGCATCAATTTAACCGCTGCGGATTATGTTATTCATTTTGACCCGTGGTGGAACCCCGCTGCTGAATCACAGGCTACAGACCGTGTTCATCGTATGGGGCAAAAAAATAAAGTCATTATTTACAAGCTGATTACAGAAGGAACCATTGAGGAAAAAATATTAGAACTGCAAGAAGAAAAGCGAAACCTGCTAAATCAGATTGTTAATGCAGATTCTGCAACCGAAAAAACTATTGATATGCATGAGATTGAAAAAGTCTTGTTGACATAACATTGCGGGTTTCGTTAGTATCTAATTACTATGTTAAAATCATCGAATCCAGCCTTAACCAGCCGTTCATTTAAAGATTTGGAGCGCGTGTCCAATCGTGTCATGACGTTGACAGGAACCGTACAAAAAACGGGGATTCTATTGCTACTACTTCTAGTCTCTGGTTATTGGAGCTGGGGGAGCCAGTCCATTGGAGCATTGGCTGGCTTAGGCGCTATCGGTGGATTTATCATTGCCCTTGTAACCGTATTTAAAAAACACTGGTCTCCCATTACAGCCCCTCTGTACGCCGTATCTCAAGGGCTTTTTTTAGGTTCCACATCAGCATTGTTTGAAGCAACATATCCGGGCATTGTTGTGCAAGCCGTTGCTTTAACGGCTGGCACTTTGTTTGCCTTATTGGGCGCTTATCAATCTGGATTCATTCGTGCCACTGAAAACTTTAAACTGGGTATTGTCGCTGCAACCGGAGGAATCTGTATTGTCTATTTAGCCCAATTTATACTGGGTTTTTTTGGTGTGTCGTTTTTAAGCACATCGGGGCCCTTCAGTATTGTATTTAGTTTAGTTGTTGTGGTGATTGCGGCATTAAATCTTGTCATGGACTTTGATTTCATTGAACAAGGTGTTGCGCAAGGCGCTCCGGATTACATGGAGTGGTTCAGTGCTTTCGGGCTTATGGTCACCTTAATCTGGTTGTATATCGAAATTCTTCGGTTATTAGCCAAACTCAGGAGCCAAGACTAAGGCGTTAAGCTTTAATAAGCGATTGCAAATAATCGATTATTCGCTGGGAAGCTTTGCCGTCACCATACAACGATTTCTGTTTTGACATTGTTCGATACAAATCAGCATTATTCATTACATTTGTTACTCTTTGAACCAAAGTATCCGCAGATACACACTGCGCTTGCCCCGACTGAATACCCTGAATACGCTCAGTTGTATTGCGAAAGACCATGACAGGCTTGCCCAACACCGGAGCTTCTTCCTGAATACCACCCGAATCCGTAATAATTATATCCGACACTTGCATTAACTGAATAAACATTGGATACATCATCGGGGGTACGACGTGAATGGCCGAACAGCCATCCAAGCAGGCGTGAATCTGGGCCTGTAGTGCCGGGTTAGCATGACACACAAATACGATCTGAACTGGCTGTGTGTTGACTAGCACTTTCAATGCATCGCACAGCTTACTTAGACCATCACCCCAGTTTTCACGCCGATGGCAGGTCACCACCAGGGTTCGTTTATCCGGCACCAATACTGGAAAATCCAAACATGCTTTGGGTTGATTCGCCTGAATATTCAAAACAGCATCCACAACCGTATTGCCCACCGTAACCACATGCGCCACAATCCCCGAAGCACGCAAATTTTGAGCATCGTGCTCCGTTGGTGCAAAATGGATACTTGCTAGCTGGGTCATTAATCGGCGATTCATTTCTTCTGGAAATGGCTCATACATACTCCCGGACCGAAGCCCAGCCTCGACATGCACCACCGGAATGCGGTGATAAAATGCAGATAACGCCCCGCATAGCGCACTGGTTGTGTCCCCCTGAACCATGCAAAAATCAGGCATTTCTTGTGCCATAACGGGCTTTAGGTTTTCAATTAATTGTGTACTTAAGCATGACAAATCCCCATGCGTGTCTCGCAATTCAAGCTGAGTATGAATTGGAACATCCAGTGCCGCTGCCAAAGGCCGAACCATATCCGGATGCTGCCCCGTAAAGCATACATGCGTGACAACTGTTGGGTATGTGCTTGCCACTGCAATAATAGGCGCCAGTTTAATGAGCTCGGGACGGGTACCAAAAATAATAAGCAGCTTCACAATCAACTACCGGGGCTTATGCTCGCGTTCAAGATCGCGATTCACTGCTTTTTGCTTAAGATCATCCCGTTTGTCGAATAATTTTTTAGACTGAACCAAGCCCAATTCAATCTTCACCCGTTGCCGAACCCAATAGACGCGCAACGGTACCACGGTCAATCGCTTTTGGGCAACTTTGGCCATTATCTGGTTAATCTGGTGGCGATGCAACAATAATTTTCGATCCCGCAATGGATCCGGTTGATGATGACTCGCATGCTCATACGGCTTAATATGGCAGCCAACCAACCACAACTCATTTTGAATCACCGTCGCATAACTTTCTTTAATACTCATATGCCCATTGCGAATTGATTTTACTTCACACCCACTCAATACAATGCCTGCCTCATACGTACTTAATATTGTGTAATTAAAGTACGCTTTTTTGTTGTTGGCGATATGCGCCGTCGTGCCGCTTTTTTTTTTTGACATAGTCTTATATACTAAAAAGTACACTAGAGACTTTACCAATTGCAAGCCAATCCCGTACACTTAAAATACTATGACTCGAATTTTGGTTACAGGTGCTGCTGGGTTCATTGGATCCCACGTTTGCGAGTACTTTTTAAGTACCGGTCATTCAGTCATTGGCTTGGATAATTTTAATGACTATTATGACCCAAGCATTAAACAAAAAAATTGTGCGGATTTGAAGAATCGATACCCTGAATTTCAATGCATTTGGGGGGATATTCGGGATGCCAATTCTGTTTCTAGTGCATTTAGTGACGCCCCGTTTCATACCGTAATTCATTTGGCCGCTATGGCTGGGGTTCGCCCATCTTTGCAAAATCCAGCGTTATACCAAGATGTGAATCTGACCGGTACCATGACCCTGTTTGAAGCTGCGCGCATGCACGGTGTTCAAAAAATTCTATTTGCCTCATCCTCGTCCGTGTATGGCAACAATCACAAAGTTCCTTTTGCTGAAACAGACCCCGTGGATCACCCCATATCACCCTATGCCGCCACGAAAAAAGCAGGTGAACTACTGGCCTATACCTATCATCACTTGTATCAAATCCCAATCGCTTGCCTGCGTTTTTTCACCGTGTATGGCCCCCGACAGCGGCCTGAAATGGCCATTCATAAATTTGCTGCGTCACTATTGTCTGGCACCCCAATTGATGTGTACAACCAAGGCCTTTGCGAACGCGATTACACGTATATTGATGATATCGTATCGGGTATTGTGGCAATTTGGGAATCCGATTATACCTATGACATTGTTAATTTAGGCAATTCAGATACAATTTCAACACTGGATTTAATTAAGAAAATAGAACACTCCGTTGGTCGGTCAGCCAAGCTAAACTTACTGCCAGCTCAACCCGGGGATGTGGATAAAACCTACGCAGACATTACCCATGCAAACAGAACCTATGGGTATTCACCCAGAACCAATTTAGACATTGGTATTCCACAATTTATTGATTGGCTAACGGCTCAGGAGGTAGCGTCATGAAGCATGTTTTAGTCACCGGGGGTGCCGGGTTTATTGGCAGCAATTTTATTCATTATTTAGCGAATCACTATGGGCCAGACATTACGATTCACAATGTTGACGCCCTTACCTATGCCGGCAATCTAGCCAATTTAGACAACTTGGCGAACACAAACTATCACTTTCATCATGCATGCATTACGGATCGTGCGGCTTTAACTGGCATATTTGCCCACCCCATTGACTGCGTGGTGCATTTTGCAGCTGAATCGCACGTGGATCGCAGCATTCATGACAGCAGCCCCTTTATAACCACCAATGTTTTAGGCACCCAATGCTTGTTGGATGTTGCCATGGCACACTCTGTCAAGCAATTTATTCACATTTCAACCGATGAGGTCTATGGCTCAACGCAGACGGGCTATTTTACCGAAACCAGCCCCCTAAACCCCAGCAGCCCCTATGCCGCAAGTAAAACCAGTTCAGATTTAGTAGCCCTGGCGTATTATAAAACCTTTGGATTTCCCGTCCGGGTCACCCGATGCTCCAATAATTATGGGCCCTTTCAATTTCCAGAAAAACTAATTCCCTTAATGATTCAACGCGCGTTGGCTAACCAATCCCTCCCGGTGTATGGCGATGGCAGCAATGTCCGCGATTGGTTGCATGTGACCGATCATTGCCGTGCCATTCACGCTGTAATGACTGCCGGAAAAGATGGCGAGATATACAACATTGGGGGACATGGCGAACGCGATAATTTAACAATTGTCAAAACGATTCTATCGGCATTAAATAAACCCGAGTCTTTAATTAACTTTGTAACCGATCGACTGGGACACGATTGGCGATACGCC
>JAQCBC010000034.1 GCA_027621615.1 bacterium | reverse complement strand
CCTATTGGTGGATCGGTTCAAGCAATGGATACGCCCCAAGCCGGAAGCGCCGGCGGTGACGATTTCAAATGCGGATGAAAAACGAGCCGCATTATTAAAAAAACTGGAGGCAATACGCGATGGACAAAACCCCTTTTCGTGACCAATACGAAGCATTAAAAGATAAACAAACCCATTTGGAATTGCTGATGGCTGAACAAGCGGCCACCATGGATCTAATTCAGCGCCGCCGGTTTCGGTTGATGCTGGTGTATCTGGTGCTTGTTGGACTTTCAGTCTGTGTGGGCCTATGGGTATTTTAAGGCTATTGTTTCGATTGGTATCGATAGGCATTAATGCGCTGGGTTGGCTGTGTACCACAATCGTGTGGACCGTGCCGATTATGGCTGTCGTTGTCTTTGTGGGGCGGTGTACTGGGCATTCCCGCCGGTATTGGCGGTGGGTGGCGCGTCGGCTGGCTCCGGGTGTGTTTTGGTGGAAGCGGGTGCGGGTATCTGGCCCAACGACAATAACTTGGGAGGGGGTCACGGACGGATTGTTTTCGTGTGTGTCGGTTGTGGATGTTTTGGCTGTTTTGCGCTTGATTCCGCTGCGGGCCAGTCTGGTCTATCAGCCGGTGGTGTGCCCGTGGTGGTTGGTGATAATTTTTGAAAAATGCGGAGTCTATCCCTTGCATATGGTTCCGGATGAATTGGACATTTCCGTCTTGGGGGTTATGGCACCAGAGCGAACAATAACGGCTACTTGGGATTCAACGACATTGGCGCGATGGCTTGAGGCGCCTGCGGTGCAGACAGCCTGTATTCGGGTGCATGGAACCGATGCGAGCACCGATTGGCGATCGTGGCTTGTATGCCTTCGCCGTCAACCGGTGACCGTTACTGCTCAAATAAGGGTGTGGCCGACGCTGGCAAACCCCCGACGTCGAGCGGAGACCCGATCGCGTCAATTGACCGAAGCATGGGCGCAGTTACAACCACAAGAGCCCCAGAATCCCAAGTAAGATCAACCCCATCCCAATCATATCGGAGGCTTTCAGGGATTCTTTAAAATAAAACCGGGTGATGCCAAGCGAGACAATCAACTCCAGTTGTGCAACGGTTTGGACATAGGCGGGGTGCGTAAGCGTGAATCCCAAAAACCAACACGATGACCCCGCAATGCTCGTGGCGCCAATTGCGCTGCATACGCGCCAATGCTGTCGAATTTGCTGAATGAGCCGGCTTCGATATCGGTAGACTAACCAGCCGCCAAAACACACCGTTTGAAGGCCGACTACGGTACCCAAAGTGGCTAAGCTGCTAATTAGAGGGGCGGTGTTTAGCTGAAGCGTCGCTTGACGTACCCACAAACTGGTTAAAGAAAAGCAGGCCCCGCTAAATACGCCCATGCCCAATCCAGACCAATACTGGGTGTTATGGGGGGATTTGGACAAAATCAAAACCCCTAAAACGCCAATGCCAATAGCGATGCTACTGACCCAAGCAATGGGTTCTTGAAAAAAGATCAGGCCCAAAAGTACGGTTAGGAGAGGCTGGGTGTTGGCATAGGTAATGCCAAGTGAAAATTGTTTGGCCATTAAAACCACCAGGCAATGGGTGCCAATAATCTGACTCCCGGCTGCGCCAGCGCAATAAACAAAAAACAGTGGGGTAACGGCGGGCAAGGCATCGTTAAACCAGCACAGTGTCAGGGCACCCGCAATCCAGGGCGCGCCAAACAAATAGCGAATTCCGTTTACCACATCCGTAGGCAGCGCCTGATTCAATGTTTTTTGACAAGCCGCACGGACGGACTGAAAGAGCATCCCCGAAATAGCGGCGATGGCCCAGATCATTCGCTAGAAAACAATTGAATTCGTTTTTGATGCCGGTCCCCATCAAAGGGGGTGGTTAGCCATGTGTTGACAATGCCTTCGGCGACCAGCGGGGTTGTGAGGCGCTCACCCAAGCATAAGACGTTGGCATTGTTGTGGGCACGGCTCAAGTGTGCGCTGAGGGCATCGGTGACCACGGCCGCCCGAATGCTTCGGTATCGGTTGGCTGCCATGCTCATGCCAATGCCACTGCCACAGACTAAAATACCCACGGCGTCTGTGGTGGCTTTCAGGGTGTCGCAAACTGTAGCGGCAATTGTGGGGTAATCCACCCGATCGGCACTGTGTGTCCCCGCATCGGTGAGGGGCACCGTGGGATACTGGGTGTTTAGCCAGTCAATTAGGTGTTTCTTTAATAAAAATCCGCCGTGGTCAGCCCCCAGAACAATATGTGTTGCAATCATACGCCTATTGTACCAAATATCCGAATTGCTGTGGATATGGGGTTAAGTCCACGGTGGCATCTCCAATTTGGGCAATGCGCACATCGTGGGTGGCAATGACTACCGCACAAGGTGTTTCGGTCCGAATGGTCTGAATGGCATCTAAAAGACACGCTGTGTTGGCATCGTCTAGATTGCCGGTGGGTTCATCGCACAACAGCACGGTGGGGGCATTGAGCAGCGCGCGGATAAAGGCCACACGATGGCCCTGGCCGCCGGAGAGTGTCGCTGGGCTGGCATCCCGAAAATCGCTGAGTTGAAATACCGTCAGCCAGTGATCGATCATCGCAGACGGCTCGGTTGCATTGCGTAACCGATATTTTATAGCAATATTGTCCCATACTGACAATTCAGGTAGCAGACTCGCCCGTTGAAAAACAAAGCCAATATGCTGGTTGATGGCATCGGCTCGTTGAGTGGGGGTGCGGCGATAGAGAGCGTCGCCATGCAGCAACACATCCCCACGGGTTGGGGTTAACAGCCCCCCGAGACAATGTAGCAAGGTGGATTTTCCACAGCCCGAGGGTCCGGTGATGGTGGTAATGGTATGCGGGCTGAACGAGCCGCTCCAAGTGTCAAGCACCCACGATTGACCATTGTTGAATGTGTGGGATACGGCATTGGCAATTAAATTAGCCATGCGATACCGCCGCAACAGGATCCAGGCTGGCTGCTTTTTTAGCGGGATACCAGGCACACAAAATGGTGGCCGCCCAAGTGCCCAGAGCGACAAGGATGTAGCCGGTGGGATTTAACTGAACGGGGATGCGATCCAGATAATAAATCTTGTCGGGGAGTAGGTGAATGCCGGTTACATGATCCACAAGCGCCAATAGGGGGTTAATATACTGGCTAATGGCTATGCCGATAATCAGGCCAACGATTAAACCAATAGTGGTGACGAACAATCCGTGGACAATAAACACCCGCTGAATGAATGCGGGCCGGGCTCCCATGGCGCGCAACAGGCCAATCGACTGTGTTTTATCCAATACATGAATCAGCAAGGTCGTACCCACGTTTCCAATAGCCATGAGCAAAATTAATGAGACAATGACCATCATCACGGTGTGTTCCAGGCGCAAGGCGCGCAACGCCACGGGATTGAGGCTCATCCAGTGGGTCATCCAATAGGCATCGGGCAGCTGGTCTCGGAGTGTTGTGTATACGGCGAGGACATCCGCCTCGGGGATTAACCGGAGTTTTAACTGATGCATGCGGTCGGGCGTTCCGGCTAGGGCTTGTGCGGTTGCCAGATCGGTGACCACATGCCCGGTATCCAAGCGTTGAACACCAGTATGGATGACGCCCACAACGGTGCGTGCTAGGGGCTGGGGGTGGTTGGGGCTATGCACGTGCACCCGGCTGCCAATCGATAAGCCGTGGTAGTCGGCGAATGATTGGCCAATCAAGACGTGGTGGGGGTGTGTGGGCCAGTGGCCCGATTGCACTTGATCTATTAATGTAGTAACCGTGGGGTCTGAGGTGAAGTCAACACCAAGAATGCTCACAAAGCTGGGTGGATTGGGCGGCTGTATAAAGCCGGCCACGGTGAGCGTGGGGGTAGTGGCAGCCACAGAGGGGTGCTGGTCGACCGTTTGAATCATGGGGTCGGATAGATCCAGGGTCTGGATGTGTTCGATTTGAATATCGGCGTGAATGCCAGTGAGTTGTTGTTTTAGCGTGTGGGCAAAGCCGTCCATGATGGCCATAATGATCACAATGGCGGCAATAGATAGGGCGATGCCTGCAATTGAAATGCCGGTAACAATGCGAATAAAGCGATGCGAGGTTTGGGACCACAAATAGGTTAAGCTGAGTTGAATGCTATACGGTAATCGCTGTTTTATCACGCTCTATTTATAGTATAGTAGTATGCATATGACAGCAATTGTAATTATTGGGAAAGGCCGTTTAGGCCAAGCGTGTGCCCAGGCCATGGCATCAATGGGGAATGTTCGCGTGTTAACGTCTTCAGACATTGACATTGGGGACCCTGAATCGGTTGATCGGGCGCTTGAGTGTGCCGATTGGGTGATTAATACGGCAGCGTATACGGATGTGGACGGTTGCGAAACCCATACGCAGAAAGCCCACCGGGTTAATGCCGATGGGGCCAGGTATGTTGCTCGGCGATGTGCCACGATTCAAGCCCGGCTGGTTCATATCTCGACAGACTATGTGTTTGATGGGGCTGGAACCACACCGTATGGGGAAACCGATCCGGTGGCCCCCGTCAGTGTGTATGGCCAGACGAAGTATTTGGGCGAACAAGCGGTGGTGGCTGAATGCCCAGATGCGTATGTGTTTCGTGTTCAGTGGTTGTATGGCGCCGGGGGGCCTGATTTTGTGGATGCGATGCAGCGCTTGGCGCAGACCCAAGCGGAGATCCGTGTGGTATCGGACCAATGGGGCAGCCCCACGTGGACGGGCTCAGTGGCGCAGGCCCTTCGAGCGGTTATTGAACACGGGGCGGTGCCACCGGGTTTGTATCACATGCCCAGTACCGGGTATACCAATTGGTATGCGTATGCGTGTGCAATTTTTCAAAACAGGCCCAACGCGCCTGTGGTGATACCGGTGCCCACCACGGCATACCCACGCCCAGCCCAGCGCCCATTGAATGGGCGACTCAATGGGGAAAAACTGGCCAATTATATCGACCCGTTGCCGAATTGGAATGCGGCCTTGTCTGCCTATTTGGAGGCCCTATGAGCATTCCCTTTTTGTATGTTCATGGATCCAACAATGCGTTTGTGTTGGTGGATGAGTTAATCGAAACTTGGTTTGCAACCGATGCCCAACGCCGTCAGTTTTCGCAGTCCATATGCACCCACCGATCGGCAGAAGGGGTGCTGTTTGTATCGGAATATAGGGATGGGTATCGGATGCGAATGTTTAATCCCGACGGCAGCGAAGCTGAAATGTGCGGCAATGGGTTGCGCTGTGCGGCGCGTCGTGTGTTGGAGTACAGTGGGGCATCAACGGCCTCGATTTGGGTGACGGACCGATGGTTTGCGGTGGGCTGGGAAGATCCAGTTAAAAAAACGGTTTGTGTGCGATTGCCTAGCATTGGGTTTGATCCAACAACGGTAGGGATTTGGTTGCCCACAGGCGCATCGCCGGTGCTTCACCAACGGGTTGCAGAATTTTGGGCTGACGGTGAGACGAGCCTGGTGGTAATGCCCAATCCGCATGCTATCGTGTTTGTTCCCTCGCATTACACGCAGTCCGATCGCGTGGCCCTGGCCACTCAATTGGGCAAACGGGTGTTGGCTATGCCGGCCATCTTTACGCAAGGGTGTAATGTTACCGTTGCGCAGGTTAATAACCCTGGGCAGATTTTCGCCCAAACGTATGAACGGGGTGTGGGATTAACGCCAGCATGTGGCACAGCAATGGGTGCAACGTCGGTGGCCTATGCGTTAAAAAACCCCGAGTGGTTAGAGAAAAAATTGACGATACGCCCATCGGGGGAACCCGTTACAACCTGTGTGCACTACGAAAATGGACAGTATTCGATAGAGTTAATTGGGAATGCAACGGTTGTTTATGGGTCTGCGGTCTCGGTGGATGAGCAAGGAACGGTGCTATCGGATTAGCGGTTATTCTTCGCCGTCTTCGTCTAAATTATAATCCAGCAAATAAAACTTATCAACTTTGGTGTCGATGTCTTCGGGCCATGGAATCCAGCCTTCGAGTCGGTTATTGGCTAGAATACTACGGTTGGATTTAAAAGGCTCCATTTCATCGGATGTAATCGTCAGACTCGCAATCCGATCCATGGATTTGTATTCTAAGACAACATTGCGCAAGAGCTCACGAACGGTTCCGTTGTTGTAAAATTTAAATTTTAAAACAGAGGTTCCGTCCTCTAAAACATCACGGCGAGCATCTTCCAGCATGAGCGAGTTTACAATTTTATACGGGGCGACATAAATCGACTTAACATAGCGCACTTTCGTCCGAATAATTTTGGAATCTTTCGCCTGTTTTTTGCCAACATTCAACTCATCAACAATGACCCGATAGGACCGCTCACGAGAAATTTTTTGTTCACCCAGCCAACGAATCGATACGGCTTTTTCAGATCGTGGAGGCAGAATTAACTGAGCTGGAAACACAACCAAATCCTCAGTTTCACTAACGGTTTCGACCCCGGAGCTGTCCACATTTCGAAGTTTTGGGGATAGCATAATGGCTTTCATGTCATCCGATTCGTTGGTGACATACATGTTAACGAGATTCTTTCCTTTTCCAGGGTTTATTTCATTGTCATTCAAGGTAACATAGTAGCCGGAAAATACAGGCGCAGATGCAACCATGAGCAGGCTAAAAAACCCAATAACACGATGGGCCAAAGACAAGGATGGTAGTTTATTCATTGGGTTCTCCTAAACAGTGGTGGCTAAATAACATTGTTGTTTTCATAAATAACACTAATTTCATCCAAATAATTGCCGGCTAATAAGCGATCGGAAATCGTTTGGTCAATGTGAATGTAGACATTTAATGAAATGTCGGTATAGCTGGTTTGACTGGTGGATGTGAGAATAACCCATTCGGATACCAGTTGTTGCTTTGGGTTGTTTGTGTAGCCTTTGATAACGCCGGCGCCAATTTGACCATTGCTTTCTTCAATAGATATTGAGTAGGGAATTAAACTCCCATTCATTAAGCTAACGGAGTCCGTCAGCAGGCTGTTGTTGTTGCTGGCTAGTTTTAGGCTAAACCCATTGGGATTGTTGTTTCGTACCACAATGGTACCAAGCAAAAACCGCCCTTGTTGAATAACAGGGTGCCGATAGTTGATATAGAATTGGTCCACAGACTGGTCCATAGGCATGGACTCTGTTCCCATTGTTGATAGGGATACCATCAAGACCAACAACCCAGAGATCAGAAATGGGATTCGATTTCGCATGAGATTGTCTTTATGTATAACACAAAAACAAGTTAATAGCAATGCCTTTTTTGCTGTCATTTTGGGTTTAATTTGAAACAAAATGTTTAAAAATTGCAAATAGTGGGTATTAGTACCATCAATGTATCGTGGGTTTAGTGTTTTGGGTTAATCATACGAGGAGGTATTATGAGAAAGTTTATTGGATCAGTTTTAATGGTTGCAGCCATGATTGGATTGACAACCGGGATTCAGGCTGAAGAGTTTATCAATGTGCAAAACGCATCCGAGTCGTCGCAATTTGCGATTAACCACAATGTGGCTCGGGAAAGTTATTTTAAGACCATTGTGAAAACGGCACAAATTAA
>JAQCBC010000033.1 GCA_027621615.1 bacterium | reverse complement strand
AAACAAAACAAATGCCCTGAATTGAAAATACATGCTTAATGGTCTCTAAAAAACGAACACTGTAATTCGGACGCGCGCGATCCAATTCATCAACAAAAATCACCAAGGGTTTTCCGTCCAGTGTTTTTACATAGTCGCCCAAAGCCACACGCAAATCCTCTAACGCTTTGCGTTTAAATTGGTACGTTTCAAATACTTTCTTTCCTTCTTCTAGACCATTTTTATCTTTTGTTTTATCTTTCACTTCGGCTGCTAGATCACTAAAACTTATACCCGTTGTATTCGCTATAAATTGTTTTGCAATGGAAGAACCCACTGCACTAACTGCTGTATAAATTTTATTTCTTGTGTTCTGATTATCTGGCAATTTTCCTAACAAGGCCTCTAAGATCGGCATAAGCGGTTCATCATCAAAATCCTGTTCCCATGCATTTAAATACACACACTGGATGTCTTGATCATCGAGATAGTTTTTCCACATATGCACAAACGTCGTTTTCCCCGACCCAAACGATGCATTAAGGCTTAGCACATAGGCGTCGTCTTCAAATGCATAAAATGTTGTAATGGCCTGTGTCAGTTTTTCTGCAAACGGTTTGCGGTTGAGGCAATCGTCCTTAAACGTAAGCACGCCAGGCACAGCGTTGGTATTCAGCTGCTCAGAGTTTTTAATATCGGTTGTCGTATCTGTCATAAAACTAGTCACAATGAAAATCAAACTGGTGGGCGGTACGGGAATCGAACCTGTGACCTCTTGCATGTCAAGCAAGTACTCTAACCAACTGAGCTAACCGCCCGAATATATCCGTGTAAGTAAGCATACCACACTTCCACTTAAACCGGCAGTTGTGCTATGATTCAGTGTATTATGAATCATACAAAAACAACCGAACGCGTCGTTAATTTTAATGCGGGGCCATCCACATTGCCCTTAGAAGTTTTAGAAAAAGCCCAAGCCGAGTTTACTAACTATCAAGGCAAAGGCTTGTCTGTATTGGAAATGAGCCACCGATCCGGTGATTTCATGGCCATTCGAGATCAAGCCGAATCCGCTATTCGTCAATTGCTATCCATATCCGATGCCTATACCGTCTTATTCTTACAAGGCGGAGCAACGACCCAATTTTCATCCGTTCCCATGTACTTCGGACAAACCGGACCCGTCTCGTTTATTCACACCGGATCGTGGACCAAAAAAGCTTTAGCTGAAATTAAAAAATTTGGTCAGCATACCCTACTAGCCTCATCCGAAGATACCAATTTTGATCGCATTCCAAGCATTGATACTAGCGCTATTGACCCCAATAGTTCCTACGTCTACTGCTGTTCAAACAACACCATTTACGGGACCCAATTTCAGGAATTTCCCGACACAGGGGCTGTTCCATTGGTTGCAGACATGTCATCCGATATCTTGTCTCGGCCACTGAACATTGACCAATTTGGTCTCATTTTTGCCGGCGCACAGAAAAACGCAGGCCCAGCCGGTGTGACTGTGGTTATTGCACGCAAAGATTGGATAGCCGCCAACGCCAACCCCAACTTACCCTTGATGTTTCAATACGATAAACACATGAAAGAAGATTCTATGTTAAACACCTGCCCAACATTTTCAATTTATCTGTTGGGACTGACTGCCCAATGGTTGTTGGATCAAGGGGGTGTTGCCGCCATTGAAGCTAGAAATCAAGCCAAGGCCCATGCCTTATACAATTATATTGATGCGAATGACTTTTACACAGCTTGTGTCAACGGCTCGTCTCGATCCCTCATGAACGTGTGTTTCAAAACACCATCTGAAGCCCTCGATACTGAATTTCATAAGCGGGCTGCCGAAGCTGGATTTATTGGGCTGAAAGGGCATCGATTGGTCGGTGGGTTGCGAGCATCCATTTACAATGCTATGCCCAGCGCCGGTGTGGATCAACTCATTGGGTTTATGGATGAGTTCCGGAAACGATAAGCCCATCACGGAATCGCCTATTTGCCTATGAAAGCTATTTTGCTTGTTGACCTTGGCAGCCCCAAATCAACAACACTAGCCGATATTCACGATTACTTACAGTGCATTTATAGCGATGCTTTTATACTTCCCGAATTTGCCGGTCAACAGCCTCGCTATGAACTGAATCAAGCGACTATGTCCTCTATAGTGTGCACCGATTCATCATCGGTTTTGGATCCAGTTACCGACGCCATTCAAACACAGTGGCATTGTCCTGCTACGTATGCCTACCGATACGGTGAACCCAGCATTGCAAGCGGCATTCAGCATTTACTCCAAGAAACCAATGGGCAATTGGATCACCTGCATGTGATTCCTATGTTTCCCCAACGGACGGCCGTGGCCAGCCAGGCCATCCAAACAGCCATACAGCATTATATACAAGCATTCAAAATTCCCGTGTCTATTAGTGTCCAAAAGCCCTATATTGCCACCCAAGCCTACCAACAAGCGATTGCTGGTCAATTGCAGGCCTATGATGCCAGCACACCCATCGTTGCTGGCTTTCATGGGGCCAGTACTGATCTCATTAAAAAAATGGATCCTAGCCGAATTACATGTTTATCCAAGCCCAACTGTTGCGAAAACCCAACCCCTGTATCGGATGGGTGTTTTCGCCGACAAGCGTATGCGCTATGCCAGGCAATCAGCCCTCGAGTCTATCCTGTGTTTTTAGACCAACTCTTTATGGAATCGGATGCCAAACACACCCCTAGCCGGGATCCATTCAACTCAATTCAGCATAGCGATTCAGTACGATTTTTGCCTGGCTGGATGACCCCGTCAATAATTCAACAATTGGATAGCCACTACTTGGCCACTTGGATTCAACCCAAATCCCCCGCCACGTCTACGCACTTACCCAATTGGTCCGAAGCCATGCACTATCAGGTTATTCTATCCAGTATTGGTCTTAACCCATAATTGATGCTTGGCATAAAAAATATGAATCTGGTACAGTGTTAGATACTATAATAGAAAATTAGTCATTATTAAGGAGTAAAGCTATGGGAAAAATTATTTTAAATGATCAAGAAGTTGAAGTTGAAGACAACGAGCCAATTGTCGATGCTATTGAAGAGTTGGGGGTTCCGATTGGATGCAGCAACGGTGTTTGCGGCACCTGTGAAGTTGAAATCTTGTCCGGCATGGAGCATCTAAACCCAGTCAATGAAGAAGAAGAGGATCTTGGCATGGAAGGCAACCGCCGTCTGGGTTGCCAACTATGTGTGAAAGATGGTGGCACCGTCACCATGACCTTTTAATCGCTAGGGAACAATTAACATTTTACCTTTGCCGATTCGCTTGCCCTCGGCTTGGACAACATACAAATAAACGCCCGATGGTGCATCATACTCTAGCATGCTCTTATTAACCGTCAATTGAGTAAATTTGTTGCCTTTATCATCGGCTCTCGTTTCTCGAACTCGCATGGCCCCTTCTCCATACACACGCTGCATAACTCGGTTTCCAAACATGTCATAAATCATAACTGTAATATCCCCACTAATTGCTTTATCACTCGTAAATCCAATCACTGAGCCTGTTTGCCCAAACTTAGAATCCATAACACGTGTTAAACTAAATGGGTTGGGGAATGGTAGTGGAGGAACAACGATATTGACTGTTCGATTGTGCTCGGCCCCAATACCCGATGACGCCAATTGAGCAATAGAATTCACCAGCGTCATAATTGAAGCCCCCGACCACGTCGACACAGACGCCACACCCCCAAAACTGCTGTATTGCATCAAAACCGAGCTATGTGCCCGATAAGACATCATGCTGCCAACACAGATGGATACAATTAAAACTAAACAAGCAATTTTTTTCATGGGGATCTTCCTTTTAAAAAATTTATATACTGTTATTACAATTAAATTTATAAAATAAAGATGCCCGAAACTATTCGATGTTAAACATCTAAAGAAAACAAGTCTTAATTCAATAGCCCCTTATGCAATCACGATACTGCGAAATGCGCTAGTGTTTACGCTCCCAATCCTCATACACGATACTATAAAAGTAAACATCTCGGTATTTTTTGCGGGATAAAATAAATTGCTTTAAAAACCCCTCGCGTTCAAACCCAACTTTTTCTAATACGTTCCATGACGCTGTATTCCCCGGCTGAGCCGTGGCCTCAATTCGATTTAGTTTAAGCTGAGAAAACCCGTAATTAACGGCACCGCGCAGGGCTTCGGTTGCATACCCATTACCCCAGTGCTCATGGGCCAATGTATAGCCAATTTCAGCCCGATGGTGATCAGGAAACCATAGTTCATAACCAACAATTCCAATTAATTTTGGATCGTCCATTAATGTAATACCCCAAATAGCAGCTGTCCCTTGTTCATAAGCATCTAAAACAGATCGAATATAATTTTGACTTTCTTCATCTGTTTCATGCGGGTACCCAATGGCATACTCTGTCACCAGTGGGTTTGAAAATATAGTAAATAAGTCAGCAGTGTCCGTCTCAACTAATGGTCGGATAAGTAACCGCTCTGTGCGAATGCTGTTTAACGTATCAAATAACCGCATTAGATCATATGGCTGGGGTTCACCCATTGATCAAACGTTTCTGAATCCGGGACTAACTTCAAGGCTAGGGCAGCGGCTTTCAGCGTTGTGTTCTCTTCATAGGCTTTTTTAGCTATTTTAGCAGCATTATCGTACCCAATATGCGGATTTAATGCCGTCACCAGCATCAATGAATCTTGTAAATTTTGATCTATCGCACTGGGATTAACGGCGATTCCCGCTAGGCAATGCTCTGTAAACGACCGACTCCCATCGGCAAGCAACCGAATGGACTGCAAGAGATTGTAAATCATCACTGGCTTGAAAACATTAAGCTGAAAGTTACCCTGTGATCCAGCAATCCCAATGGTCACGTCGTTTCCCATCACCTGTGCGGCCACCATGGTTAGGGCTTCAGACTGCGTGGGGTTCACTTTTCCGGGCATAATGGATGATCCAGGCTCATTAGCCGGTAAAATTAGCTCGCCAAAGCCACACCGAGGCCCCGATGCCGACCAGCGAATATCATTGGCAATTTTCATCAAGCTCGCAGCAATTGTTTTAAGCACACCACTCATTTCCACAATGGCATCGTGTGCCGATAAGGCCTCAAATTTATTGGGTGCGCTGGTGTAAGCATAGCCCGTTTGTTGGGACAATTCAGCCACAACGGCGTCTGAAAACCCATCCGGCGTATTAATACCGGTTCCTACTGCTGTTCCGCCGATTGCCAATTGCATGAGCCGTGGCAATGCCACCTGTATGCGATCCAACCCATTGCGCAATTGTGTCGCATAGCCTGAAAATTCTTGACCCACTGTTACGGGTGTGGCATCCATCAAATGCGTACGCCCAATTTTAATAACAGACTCAAACGTATTCGCTTTGTTTGTTAATGATTCATACATACCCGTCAGGGCAGGTATCAAGTGCGTATGAATATCATCTGTAGCCGCCATATACATGGCCGTTGGAAACGTATCGTTTGACGATTGCGACTTATTTACATCATCATTGGGATGAACGGGTGATTTACTCCCCATTTCCCCGCCTGCTAGTTCGATTGCACGATTGGCAATCACTTCGTTAACGTTCATATTGGTTTGGGTACCACTCCCGGTTTGCCAAACTCGCAATGGAAAATGGTCATTCAATTGGCCTGAAATCACAGCATCCGCCGCTTGTTCAATCCATTGGGCTTTGGCCACATCCAACACACCTTTTTGTGCATTCACTGTTGCACACGCCCGCTTTAAATAGCCAAACGCCCGGATTAACGACTCCGGAAATACCTCAATCCCAATATCAAAATTAATTAATGAACGTGCCGATTGTGCGCCATAGTAGCGATCCGCTGGCACATCAATATTACCCATGCTATCGTGTTCTATTCGTTTCATTGTTGTTTTATTCTCCTTGTTCATATCGATGTACTAGTATAGCACCTTTGGGTCGATTCATGCCTAATAAGTTCAATGAAGCTTGAATTAAGTTCGCTTTGACCACCATCAAAAACACCACCGGCTTCCGATACCGATACCAGTGCAGCCGGCCCCAGCGCCAATGTGCCATGGGCGTGCTTGCAAAATTACCCTGGCCTTTGACCCACACTTCATCCGCACGGGCATATGCCGCTCGATAGGCATCACTAATGGTATAAATCGATCGACCCGTCATACACGCTCCTGTGCTAATAACTTGCAAACGTCCGGCTGTCTTGGCCGCGCCCAAAGCGGGTATTTGAGCAACAACAGTCTGTATCTCAGATGCTGTTACATCATTCACCACCGGTTGGTCTTTCCCTGTCATGATTACCGAACATCCATGATCCAACAACCATTCCACCAACAAACAATCAAACCACACTTCCCCATGATTATCGCATTCATATAAAATTGTTTTACCTGGAACAGTTGCATGCATACGAGCAATGCTTGATTCACAGCCAGCTAATCGTGAGAACGGCAAATCGTGTTGAATATAGGCCTGGCACAACGCTTCTGTTTTTTGATGCCACTGAGGCTCCAAAGAATCCATCCAATTGGCATTGGCTGCCATGCATACCAAGCGTTTAAAAGCATGATTGCTATGCTTAACCTCAGAATAAATTCGATTGTAGCAATCTTGTGCCATTGTTGATTGCTGCTGTTTATCAGCAGCATACGTATCATCAATGCCATAGGCAACGTGATGATACTGGGCTGAACACTGGCCAAACAAGTCAAACAATGCAGTGTAACTTAATGTCGGCAATACATCCCGACGCCGCTCAAATTCCGACTGAATCGTCTGAATAAACACCCGATCATACGCTGGGTTTCGATGTAGTACTGGGGCTTCAAGCAACAACCGCTGAACCGGGCCCACTAACCTCGGCCATACCCACCGATACCATAACGACGGGCTCATGGCATGAATCATAGCGTTTGCATAGCGATCGCGCAGCCGCAACCCCATTTGATGCAACACAGTATAATCGGGAATATAGTTGGGGTGATCGACAAACCAGGCATAATCATGCTTGGTTTGTCGGTGCGTGTCCATGCGATTAAACACGCGATGAACTGTTTCTATAATGGCACTATTCACAGCATATCAGTATAGCATGGGTAATGAATAATCCATGAACTCGATCACAACTTATTTAGCACCCCCACGCCTATCCCCAAAAAGCATCCTCATGAGCCGGGTACTCTGAAAACAAACAAACGGTTTGAATCTTACCCTGATGATCTAGCTCAAACAAATCAATGCCGCTCATTGCCATTGATTTGGACTCAGTGTGTGCTGAAAACCAAACAGTTGCTGTCACGCGATGCTCATTTTGCATAAGATTGTTGAGTGACACTTGCAACGACCCCTCGCTTAAAACCATCATTGTATTCAGCAGCTCAAGTACCGCATCAATACCGACATATCGCCCCGATATTGACGATTGCCCGGGTTGATGCCAAACAATATCATCCGATAATTGTTCACGCAAAGCCACAGTATTTCCTTGTTTTAAATTATCAAATAATTTTTCAATATACTCACTATAATTACTATGATTCGTCATTCTATATTTCCTCCTTATGTTATAGACAATCCATCATCTCACGATCGTGTTAAATGTATCGTAGCAAACAACTGTTTATTTTTTAAACAA
>JAQCBC010000032.1 GCA_027621615.1 bacterium | reverse complement strand
AATGGAGCTATTCAATCCAGTTTGAATCCAGTTTTGGGCATAAGTTGCTTGATTATATTATTACTCACGACCGGATACGATTCTGATTAAAAATAAATATGGGAGTAGCTTTATTGACATCATGAAACTAAATTTAAATGATCATCAAAAAAGGTATGAGTATAAGCAACGCGTGTTTCGAAGTATTTTAGAGAGCGTGTACGTTTAGAAATAGACGAATTTCTGGCTCACCATTCGGATTGCCAAGACTATACCTTACACAATTTAACGACGCATTCCAGGTGAAACGAGTGGGGGAACATATCCACAGGGATAAAGCGGACCACGCGGTAGCCAGCTGCACGGATAACACCCAAATCTCGCAACAGAGTACTGGGGTTGCAGGAGATATACAGAATTGTATGTGGGTCTTGCTCAATCAGTCGATTCAAGGCTTTGGGAACAAGACCCGAACGCGGGGGATCCACAATCGCTACATCGGGGCTATAGTGGTTAAATTTTAATAAGTTTTTCACCCGTCCCGCATAAAACTCACAATTGGTAATGCCGTTGGTAGCCGCGTTTTGCTTGGCATTTTCAATCGCTTCAGGAATGCTTTCTATTCCAATCACATGCCCAACATATGGCGCAACCAACAACCCAATCGTTCCCGTACCGCAGTATAAATCCAACACCCGATCCGTGGGTTTAAACTCAGCCACATCCAAGAGTGTTTGAAACAGTACCGCCGCTTGATGGGTATTGGTTTGAAAAAATGCATTGACGGCGATTGTAAAGGTGGTGTTTAAAATCGTTTCGGTAATCACGGGTGAGCCCGCAATCGGTGTGGTATCCATGGCCATGGAATGGTCGGCCGCTTCGGCATGGACGCTTTGCACCAACCCCCGAATATGGGGCGTTTGGCTGGGATCGCCCACATGCAAGTCATTGGCCAGGTCTTCGAGCAATTCCGGGATGGGCTTAGACACGCTAACCATCAGTAAAAAACCGCCCTGTGTTTTGGATTCTCGGATCACCAAGTGGCGCAAAATGCCCGTATGGGTGTGGTAATCCCACGTCGATAGCCGATGGCGGGTCGCCCACTCAGCCACACGATTCAGTAGCGTCGCCATATGCGGCGAGGCCAATTGGCAGTCCGGGACCGGATGCACCCGGTCAAAATACCCCCGTTCTTTCAGCCCCAAATACACCGTGCCATCCGCATGGGTGGCAAAAGAAAAATCCATCTTATTGCGAAAAAATTGCGTATTTTGCACAGGGATAATGGCTTCTGGCTCATACGGAAAATGGGGATCCAATTGATGGATTAAGTCCGTTAACATGGCTTGTTTTAAGACCAACTGATCCGCATAGTCTACATGAATAAACTGACAGCCCCCACAGGTGGGGTAATGGCGGCAGGGCGAATCATTGCGCAAGGGCGATGCCGTTCGGAGATGCGCGACTTTGCCAAACGTGGTGCGTTTGCGCCGATACGTCTGGCTTAAAGCCACGGTATCTCCCGGCAACGTGTTGGGTACAAAAATGGCTTGCCCATCGCAATAGCCCAAGCCCCAGCCTTGGAATACTAGTTTTTCAATGTGTAGTTCAAGCATGATTAAGCTCCCTAACGACGATTAAGACCGATAACACTGGATATGCTGGGTGGTCGCCGGGATGCGGATGCGGTGATGGTCTAAAATTGGGAGGGTTGTATCGGCCATGACCCGCTGGATGGCTGGATGCAATTGAATGACAATCGCACTGGGCGGGGTATGAAATTGCGGGGTTAATTTTAGCGTGTAGGGTGTATCCATCCCAGGGATTATTTGGCAGTTCAGTTGGCCAAACGGCGTATGAATGTTTGTATAATGAGACCCCTCCCAGATGCAGTCGGGGGTATAAAAAAACAAATTCAGCGTGGTGGCATCCGCATGGGCGATCAAGGTCATGAGGACAGACAAACAGGCAGCCGTTGCCACCGGATCATGGCCAAGTCCATCAGCACCTTTCTGCGTGCTGGGATGCACCGTTGTGGGAAACGCCCCGCTGGTATTGGCCGATTCAATTAACCACTGGATAATTCGCTTGGCTTTTTGGTGATCCCCACGGGCCAAATATAGGTGGGCCAGTTGCGCATTGTGCCGGACGGAAAACCCATCGTAGGGGCCTGTGTTAATCACCAGCCCGTCATGCCCAAACGTTTGCTCAATAATATTCAGAGTTTCCGTCACCAAGGGATCATAAATACTAAACACATCCAAAGGAACTAGGCTGTACAGGGCATCCAACAGCCTGCCATGAACCGTGGGGGTTTTATCTAAGGCTAGATAAGGATTTTCAGGCCGACGGTCAAAAATAAAGGCAATGCTTTCTTTCAAATAGGTCTGCAGCATCCGGGCAACAGCCGGGTAATCCATGTGATTGGTTAAGCCCATTGTGGTGGATAATTTACCCAACGTACGGACAGCATGAATCAGCCAAGCATGGTTCATTAAGGGGGTTGATGTTCGGTTGTGGGGGTGGTTGGGCTCTAAGGCTAATAACGGGTATGGAATGGGCGGATGATGGTGCAATTGTTTGACCCAATGGGCGATGGGCTTATTTAATTTTTCCCATCGGTCCTGAACCCACGCGGTATCCTGAGTATACGTTGCGGTGTGATGCGCCAGATCCACCGCAATCGCAGCGGCATCCGGTGACGGGTGCCACCACCAATTGGTTTTCATGACCGAATGAATGAGCGATTCCGTATGCGTGTGAGTCCCCAATTGCGTGTACACGCGGCCCAGGATCCACCGGCCAAGGGGTGTGGGTGCTGGGTTGGCGCTGACATGGCCTTGGAGTAAGTAATGAATGCCAGTGGATAGTGTGTAATCCAGGGCACTATCGGGGGTTTGAATACTTAAAACGGATTGTTTGACGGGCGACCATACTTGATTTAACGTGTGTTTAACATCGGAAAATCGCTGGCTTTGGATATCCGCAAGGGGCAGCTTCGTGGCTGGCCGGATCCCGTGAGGCAGGGTATATACAATATGATGATCGGTATCAACTGGATAGGAAAAACAGGCGCTAGCCAACCCGTGTGAGCAGTGTGTTTGGGTAACCATATCCCAGTTGGCTAATGCGGTTGGTACTGAAAGTTCATCTTGGCTAAAGCAGGCAATCGCGGTGGGCTTTTGATGCAAAATAAGCTGCGGGGCATTGTTAATCATGACGGTGTTGGTGCTTAAATAGCAAATGGATTTCAAACTGCCCAGGCCATCGGGATGCATGGGGGATAGAATGACGACCAATTGAACGGGGCTTGAGCGATCATTTTTAACCGTTATATTCACAACAGAGCCGCCACACGGTGCCCCCGGGCTCAGTTCTGGAAGGGTGGCTATTGATTGCCGGAGCGTAACGCCGTCGTATTGCCACAAGGTTTGATGGGTGTTCGCTTGGTGGGCCTGAACAGAATCCGCCATACGGGGACCATGAAACTGACCCGCATAATACAGCCCATACTGCATGGACCAAGTATGGGGGGCTGGCGATAGCATTCCGGTTGGGTCAATCCGCAGTGGATCCGATCCATAGGGATGGGATACGTCGGTCCAAGATCGAAACGCTAGATTCTGAACATGGGATTCAATATGACAGGATAGCTGCTGCTGAAGCTCAACCCAATACGGCCAAAGTAAGCGAGCATTGTGTTGGAATGCCGCTCTATTTTTAATCAGTTGTTGATTATTTGGATGCGTTGGGGTCATGTGCCGATAATTCGGTAACTTCTAATTTTAATATACGCCGTTGATTCATTTCTTTGACTTTAATTTTTAGATGCTGAAAGACGAAGGATTCATCAATGGCTGGGAAATGGCCCAATTCATGCAAGACAAATCCGCCCAATGTATCGTAGTCATCCGATTCCTCTAAATCCAACCCAAATTGTTCAATTAAAACACTCATGCTTGTTTTGGCATCGGCGGCATATACATGGGGACTGATCGCGTATACGTCTGGGGTATGGTCACAATCGTATTCATCTTGGATTTCACCAAAGATTTCTTCAATAATATCTTCCAAGGTAATAATGCCTGCCATGCCCCCATGCTCATTCACCACAATAGCAATGTGGCATTTGGATTGCTGCATTTCTCGGAATAGCGATTCAATGTCTTTTGTTTCCGGTATAAACAAGGCATCGCGTTGATAATCGGCCACAGGGGCTGTGCGTCTGTTGCATTTTAATAAATCTTTGGCATAGACGGTACCCACAACGTTATCCATTTTTTTATCGTATACAGGAATACGCGAATGGCCATGCTTAATAATTAATTCAATCGCATCTTTAACGCTTGCATCCAATTTTATGCACACGGTATCGGTTCGGGGTGTCATGATTTCACGGGCAACCGTGTCACCAAAGCCAAATATAGAATGAATCATATCGGTTTCATCTTGTTCTAAAACACCCGCTTCTTCGGCTAACCGCATAATTGTTTCAACTTCGGCTTGTGAAATCTTGGGCGCATCTTGATTGGCAGGCACACCCAATAGTCGAAAAACCATTCGATTGAGCATCGCAAAGATGGCAATAAATGGGGTCATGATTTTTAAGGACAATCGCAACGCAGGAGCAATTACCATGGCATAGTGGGTGGGGTTTCTCAGGGCCACGCTTTTGGGTGTAATTTCACCAAAAAAGAGCAATACCGAGGTTACCACTAACGTGGCAATGACTAAAATCAAATAATCCGGTAGGGCTAATTGGGATAGCCCCGATATGAATAGGGATGTGGCAATGGCAGAGGCGGCCACATTAGCCACATTGTTACCGATTAAAATTCCGGTAATCAGCAATTTGGGGTCTTCCAATAACACATTGAGCAATGACGCTCGGCGATTGCCTTGATCCACCAAGGTTTTTAGCTTGATATTATCAACACCGGTAATGGCGGTTTCTGAACTTGAAAAGAAGGCTGACAAAACAATGCAAACCATCAAAACAAACAGCAGGAATAACGTATGACTGGGTTCCAAAAGTGCTATGAAACCCCCATGGTATAGTGATCAGAAATACTCATCTTTAGAGGATTAATTATAGAGTGACTCATTGGATTTGTCTAGACGTTGACTGCTGAATTTGCCAATCCGAATTCCGGTATCTGCCGCATCGACTTCGACCGTATCGCCGGTTTGAACGTCCCCATTGAGGAGCTGCATGGACAGAGGATTTTCAATGGTTCGTTGAATGAGCCGTTTGAGTGGGCGTGCGCCATATTGGGGGTTATACCCATGTTGGCTGAGATAAATTTTGGCTTTTTGAGAAACGGTTAAATCCAACTGTTGATGACGGAGTCGATGAATCAGCCGGGCGAGTTGGATGTTTACAATAGTAATCATGTCAACTTCAGACAGGGGTTCAAATAAAATGATTTCATCAATTCGGTTAATGAGCTCGGGTCGAAAATACGACTCAATGCAGGCCATCATACGGGTTTCTAGTGGCTCAAGGTTCGGGTCGTATTCTTGTACCAACGGTGCACCTAAATTGCTGGTAATCATAACAATAGTATTTTTAAAATTAACGGTAACGCCTTTGGCATCCGTTACATGGCCGTCATCAAGTAATTGTAGTAAAATGTTGAGCACATCGGGGTGGGCTTTTTCAACTTCATCAAACAGTATCACTTGGTAGGGCCGTTGTCGTACAGAATCGGTGAGCAAACCGCCTTGTTCATAGCCAATATAGCCAGGCGGCGCACCAATTAACCGAGCAATGCTGTGCCGTTCTGTATACTCACTCATGTCAATGCGTAACATGGCGCGTTCATCATCAAACATAAATTCGGATAAGGCCCGGCAGACTTCGGTTTTTCCCACCCCCGTGGGGCCAGCCAGCAAAAACGATCCAATGGGTCGGGTGTGATCCCCAATGCCGGTTTGAGCGCGACGCAACGCATGACTGATGGCTGAAATAGCGGTTTCTTGACCCACAACACGCGCACGTAGTTTGGTTTCCATGGTGACCAGTTTGTCTTTTTGGCTGGATAATAATGCGTCAATGGGAATTCCGGTGCTTCGGGTAATGACACTGGCAATATCTGAATCATCAATTGTATCGCGTCGGCGGTTGCTACCGGATTCTAGTTCGGTTAATTCGCGTTCGATAGTTGGAATATGGCCATACTTTAATGTTGCCGCATAGTCTAAGTCGCCGGCGCGTTGGGCAATGGCCAGATTTTTTTTAGCGGCATCAACCGCTTCGTTGAGGGCATGAATGCGATCCAATTGATGTTTTTCAACCGCCCAATCGCCGGTTAGCTGTTGGGAGCTGGCTTCCAATTCAATTAACGTGGCTTCGAGTGAGTTGAGTCGAGTTTTAGACTCTGGGTCGGTTTCCTTTTTTAAGGCTGCAATTTCGATTTTTATATGCATGATTTTTCGATCAATACCGTCCAGCTCGCGTGGTTTACTATTTAATTCAATGGTTCGTTGGCTGGCGGCTTCATCCATTAAATCAATCGCTTTATCGGGTAAACAGCGATGGGTGATGTAGCGGTCGGATAAATTGGCGGCGGCAACAATCGCGGAATCTTTAATTTTAACGCCGTGATGCCGCTCATATTGTTCTTTAATGCCCCGCAAAATTGAAATGGTGTCCGCCACGCTAGGCGCTTCGGTATAGACGGGTTGGAATCGACGGGTTAGTGCCGGGTCTTTTTCGATATACTGCGTGTATTCGGTGAGGGTAGTGGCGCCAATACAATGTAAGGTTCCGTTTGCCAGCGCTGGTTTGAGTAAATTGGCTGCATCCATGGCCCCATCGCTACGGCCGGTACCGATGAGCAAGTGCAATTCATCCACAAACACAATCCAATCGGTTCGGTTGGATACGGTTTGAATAATCTGGGTGAATCGGTTTTCAAATTCACCGCGATAGTGGGTTCCCGCTACAATAGCGCCCAAGTCTAAGGCAATAATGTGTTTGTGTTTTAAGGTGTCAGGCACATCTTCAGCGGCAATCCGTTGGGCAAGGCCTTCAACAATGGCTGTTTTTCCTACCCCGGATTTTCCGATTAAAACGGGATTGTTTTTTGTTCGGCGGGCGAGCACTTCCATGAGGCGTCGAATTTCAAGATCTCGGCCAATCACAGGGTCCAGATGACCGGCTTTAGCTAAATCGGTTAGGTTTCGGCTATAATCCCTTAAGGGATGTTCGGTGTCATCGGTTGCATGGGTAATGACGCGGCCATTGCGGTAGTTATCGCGAGCGATTCGGATGGCTTTCGCAGATAAGCCGGATTGCTTAAAGACGTGTTGAAGGCTTTGCGATTCTGTATGCTCGGCCATCGCAATCAGCAGGCTATCCACAGACACAAACCGATCCGTGTAGGCTTGGCTCACGCGTTCGCAGGCTAGTAATACAGCCACAACTTGGCGGGTAATCTTTTTTTCGGTCATGGCCGTGGTGGGGTACTGGTCCAATACCGCTTGGTTGGTTGCCTCAATTTTCGGGAGTTTGCCCCCAGTATGAGTGAGTATCGTTTGTGTAATGGGATCTTGCAGTAGACTGGCCAATAGGTGGTGCTCGTCGCAGTGTGGGTGCTGATGCGCCACGGCGATTGCTTGGGCTTTTTCAATAAGGCGTTGAAGCTGTTGGGTATAGTTGACGAGTTGCATGCGCTTACAGGTTTTTGAAATAGGTGGAAGGATTAATAGGGGTTCCGTTTTTTCGGACTTCAAAATGCAAATGGGGCCCCGTTGAATAACCGGTGGATCCCACATAACCAATCAGCTGGCCTTTTTCAACTTGCTGCCCTTTTTTA
>JAQCBC010000031.1 GCA_027621615.1 bacterium | reverse complement strand
GGCAACCATGTCCGATACGCGCTGGGCAATTCGGTCACGGACTTGGGACCAGTCGGCACTTAACCCCAGCACGGTGACATCCGTTCGCGGTTGTCGCTGGGTGTCGGATGGTTTTTTCCCGGTTATACGTATAATTTCTAAGGCACGGATGAGGCGATGGCGATTATTGGGATGAATAGCCGCTGCGGCATCCGGATCCTGCTGATGCAAACGCTCCCATAGTGCACGGTTGCCGTCTCGGTCTAACTCATTGGCCAATTGCTGCTTGAGTTCAGGATCCTGGGCAGCGGGTGCTAAACTGTATTGGTTCAGCCAGGCATAGCTGTACAGGGGGCTTCCGCCACAGAAAATGAGTGGAATTGATTCCGGAATAGTGGCATCCAGGCGTGTGACATGTGCCATAAATTCGCCCACGGTGTACGGGATATCGGGGGGGTGGATGTCGATGAGGTGATGGGCAATGCCGCGTTGCTCATGGGGCAATACTTTCCCAGTCCCAATATCCATGCCTTGGTAGACCTGAAACGCATCGCTGCTAATAATGTGCGGGTAGATGCCCGTATGCGCATGATGCTGATGGGCCAATTCAATGGCAGCGGCGCTTTTCCCAATACCGGTTGGCCCGATAATCATAGTATATCGGCCCAGGGGGAGATACGGGCTTAACGAATCCATTGAAAGGGTGTCTGGGTTGTGTCCAATATCGCAGACGCTGCATGGCCACCGGGCGCCGCATCGAGGTAAGCAAAATCAACTGCTTGAATCCAAGTGTCTGGGATTGTATCGATGCAGGGTGGCGTTCCGTGCGTATTGACACTGGTGCTAAAAATAGGAAACTGCGTGCGAGACAGCAAGTCCACCAAGAGTTTGAAATTGGGTTGACGGACGCCAATAGACCCAGTGGGTGTTGGTAAAATTAAGGTGACGGGTCCCGGCCAATGCTTGGCCATCGCTGCCCGATGTTCGGGCGTCAGGGTGGGGGTGCTGTCCGCCAACTGCTGTGGGGTATAAATTAACTGAATCAACGGTGTTTCGGGGGGCCGCTGCTTTAGTTGGTTGATGGTATGGCCGACCGTGGGGCAGGCCCGACCAATGAGCCCCCAAATGGTATCGCAGGGGAAAATACCAATTGCATTGGACTGCAATGCGGTGACAATCGTATCGAGGTTATTCAAGGACTGCATCCTCTCTATAATACAACAATTTCGGCTTGAAGTTTTTGGCCATGGATCCCCGTGCCTGAACACTGGGCGCACCCCTGGCCCGTACACAGTGAGCAAGTTGTGGGAACCAGTTTTTGGTTAATAATGCCCCGCAAACACCCCTGTAAGGTAGACGCTGACACCCCCAATTGATGGAGCCGTTGGTGCGCGCCTGCGACGCTATGGCTATGCAGCGATGCCGGAACCAGGTGCCCGGTGTAAGCGGCTTGGCAGGCAATGGCCGCTGTTTCGGCATCTCGGATTTCACCCACCATAATAATATCCGGGTCTTGACGCAACGTTGCGCGCAAGCCAGCACCAAAGGTGTATCCGGCATCCACATTAATTTGTGTTTGACGCATAAAATCAAAGTGGTATTCAATGGGGTCTTCAAGTGTGACAATATTTTTATTGGCTTGTTTGAGTTCATGCAGCAAGGCATACAATGTGGTTGTTTTTCCCGATCCGGTTGGTCCCGTGACTAAAATGAGCCCAGAGTCTTGGTGAATTAATCCCATCAGCTGGTCGTGCTGTTGCAGTGAAAACCCACAATTCTCCAATGAAAAATCCAGGGCTTGATGAAAGATTCGGATTGCCACATCATAGCCAAAGTGCGTGGGAATAACCGATACTCGGGTATCAATCGGTGGGGCGTCCGTAGACGGGGTGAGTGTCAGACGGCCATCTTGAGGTTTGTGGGATTCGCCAATATGCAAATTGGCTCGGAATATTATTTGATTGACCAGTTGATTCAGGCTTTGGGGGGGGAGCGTGTATAGGGGGGTTAACTGGCCCAGTATGCGATAATACACGTGGCCATGTCCGTTTCGATTGTAGATGTGAATATCAGACGCTTGATGCGAAATCCCACTCATAATGAGGGTGGTGAGCGGGTCGTGGGTTTTGGTCTGATAATAATGATAAATATCGCTTGGGGTCATTAAAATAATACGTTGGTGTTTCAATGGCCAGGTCTCAAGCAATGTGCTTAAATACGGATGAAACGGATTGCTCGTTGCAATGGCATAGTCGTGAGCCGTTGTGTAGACAGGAATGGTTAATTGATCTGGTGGTGGCGCATCGTGCCATTGGCTGGTGTCATCCACCCAAAGTTCATGAATACTTAAAAATTTTAGGTTATAGTGATTGGCAACCTGGGCATAAAACGTATCCGGGTCCTGACACTGTTGGATCTGATCAAATTGTTCAAAATTAGAAAGCTCATTGTTTTTATTGCGTAAACTTTTATCTGCAAAAGTGCTATATAACGATTCAATACACAAAGACACGGGGATCTAGTCGCTGATTAGAACTTCTTTAAAGACGTCGAGCTCTTCTAAAGCTTCGCCAGTTCCAATGGCAACGCATTGCAATGGATCGGCGGCAATTTTAACCGTAATATTGGTTTCCGCTTGAATTTGCTTGTCTAAACCATTTAACAGGGCTCCGCCACCGGCTAAAACAATCCCATCATCCATAATGTCGCTGGACAATTCAGGGGGTGTTTTTTCTAAAGTCGTTCGGATGCCTTCAATCATGCTGTTAATGGGATCTTTAAGCGCATCGCGAATCTCAGTCCGAGTCAGCGTGAATGTTTTAGGGAGTCCAGATACCAAGTCTCGACCGCGAACAGCCATTGACTTTTCATCTTTAGTGTCATGCGCAGACCCCAATTTCATTTTGATTTCTTCAGCGGTTCGCTCACCAATAAGCAATCGGTAATTTTCTCGACAATGCGAGATAATGGCTTTATCCATGGCATCGCCAGCCACACGAATCGACTTAGACACAACGATGCCTCCCAAAGAAATTACAGCAACTTCAGTGGTTCCACCCCCAATATCAACAACCATGGATCCCGTAGGTTCAGACACAGGCATGCCAGCGCCAATGGCGGCAGCTAGTGGCTCTTCAATTAGATAAACTTCTTTGGCGCCTGCTTGGTAGGCTGCATCCAAAACAGCACGCTTTTCAACGCCGGTAATTCCGGATGGAACCCCAATCACAATGCGGGGCTTTAATAAATAAAAGCGGTCAGATAATGCGCGCTTAATAAAGTGCTTGAGCATGGTTTCGGTCACTTCAAAATCAGCAATAACACCGTCTTGCAATGGCCGAACAGCAATGACATTCCCGGGGGTTCGGCCAATCATCTTCTTGGCTTCATCGCCAACCGCCAATACATGGCTATTTTTCACATCAAGGGCGACTACTGATGGCTCTTGAATAATAACCCCTCGTCCTTGGGCAAATACTAAAATATTGGCAGTGCCAAGATCAATCCCCAAATCGCATCGGAAATGCGAGGTCCAATCCGAAAACCGTTTCTTAAGCGACATGGGCTTTTTTCGCTAGCTGAGATTTTTTTCGTGCAGAGGCTTTCTTTTTCAAAATCCCCTTAGATACTAGTTTGTCTAGCAAGCGCAAGGCAAATCGAACCCGTGTTGTTTTTTCTTCAGGTGCCAGCTCACTCGTTTCGGATACGGCATCGTATGCCCGAGTTAATGCAGTTTTCAACCGAGATTTGTACTGTCGGTTACGCTCTGTATTGCGCCGATTAATTTTTATATTTTCCTTTGCTGTCTTTGTATTTGCCATACCTAATCTGTTCCTCTATACCTTTCTATCAAAACCATTTAAAAGTAAAATCCAACGAGTCGTCAAAAATTTACTATTGACTCAGTATATCATTTTGATATACATTTTGACCATGACTTATTATTATATTTGTCACGAGTTTTCATGTCAATTTTAGGCTGGTTCGCCAAGCGCGACCGAATTGTTAGCCGGAAAAAAGCGGGGGGACAATCTCGTTTGGACATACCCAGTGATTTGTGGGTTAAGTGTTTTTCTTGTGATGCCACGTTGTATTTGAAAGAACTAGAACACAATCACAAAGTGTGCAACGAGTGCCAATACCATTTTCGGTTGTCACCAGAAGAGCGTTTGGCTTACTTTTTTGATTCTGAATCCTTTGTCGAGCATTATGATGATATTAAGCCGACTGATTTTTTAAATTTCACGGATACGCATTCGTATGAGTCTCGCATTGTAGCGAGCCAGAAAAAAACCCAGCGAGCCGATGCCGCTGTTGTGGGGACGGCTAAAATTGAGGGGCTTTCTGTGAATGTGGGGCTGATGGACTTTGCGTTTATGGGCGGATCGATGGGCTGTGTAGTCGGGGAGAAAATTGCATTAATTACAGAAATGGCGATTGAAAATAAACATCCGTTGGTGGTGTTTACCTCATCCGGTGGGGCTCGCATGCAAGAGGGGATTATGTCCTTAATGCAGATGGCCAAGACCAGTGGGGCATTGGCTAAATTAAGTGAGGCTTGTATTCCCTATATCTGTGTCTTATGCGATCCCACCACCGGGGGGACGTCCGCTAGTTTTGGTATGTTGGGGGATGTGACATTGGCGGAGCCGGGGGCGTTAATTTCGTTTGCGGGTCCGCGGGTCATTGAGCAAACCATTCGTCAAAAACTCCCCCCTGGGTTTCAGCGGGCCGAGTTTTTATTGGAAAATGGCATGGTTGATCGGGTGGTGCACCGAAAAGAGATGCGCAGCACGGTTGCGGGCCTAGTGCGTGTACTGGGAGGCGGCCAGTGAGTGAGCATCGACCCAAGCCCATGGCGTTTGAAGCACCCATTGCGGATCTGGAAGAAAAAATTGAATCATTGAAAGCACTGAGTGAACAAGGAGAGATGAATTTGACGGATGAGATTGCCAATATTGAGTCTCGGGCCCATGAACTTAAAAAAGATATTTACAGCAATTTGTCTCCGGCGGACATTATTCAAATTGCCCGACATCCAGATCGTCCCAATTCACTATTTTTGGCCAATACAATTTTTGATCAATTTCTAGAGCTGCATGGGGATCGGCTATACAAAGATGACCCGTCGATTGTATCCGGTGTGGCAACCATGGGGAAGCAGAGATTGGTTTTCATTGGTCATCAAAAAGGCAGCAATACTAAAGAAAATTTATACCGAAACTTTGGAATGCCGCATCCGGAAGGGTATCGAAAAGCCTTGCGAATGATGCGGTTAGCCGATAAGTTTTCCCTCCCAATCGTATCGTTTATTGATACGCCGGGTGCCTATCCCGGGTTAGAAGCTGAGCAGCGAGGGCAAGCCGAAGCGATTGCAACGAATTTAAAGTACATGGTGACCGTTTCGGTTCCCATTGTATCGTTTGTTATCGGTGAAGGGGGATCTGGCGGAGCTTTAGGTATTGGCGTGGCCAATCGGCTGTATATGCTTCAGCATGCTGTCTATTCGGTGATTTCGCCGGAAGGGTGTGCCTCCATTTTGTTTAAAGATGCCAGCAAAGCACCATTTGCGGCTGAAAATCTGAAAATTACGGCCAAAGATATTGTGGAACTAGGCATCGCCGATGGTATTTTAGACGAACCATTGGGTGGGGCTCATTATGATCCAGAAGCCATGGCCCAAACAATTAAATCAACGATTGAGCGAGATTTAAACACGCTTGGAAAGCAGTCCCCCGAATCACTGAAAACGGAACGATACACAAAGTTTCGCCAATTTGGTGCCTTTGAATAACGAGTAATCGGCTGGTCGGGGTAGCAAGATTCGAACTTGCGGCCCCCTGTTCCCAAAACAGGTGCGCTAACCGGGCTGCGCTATACCCCGAACCGATAGCGTTTATCATAGCGCATATGGGATTAAAATTCAACCAAAATTAATGGGGATCCAGTGACGAATGGGTGCGCCTCGATATGCCAGGGTATTGAATTGAAAAATACAATCAATTTTGTTACAATAATGCCATATGGAAATAGGGGTTCTTGGTACAGACTTCCGACAAACACCCATTGCGATGCGCGAGCAATTATGCATGGATCCGGAGATGCGTTACCACGAACTGTGTCAATGGCGAGACCTAGCAGGGTTTTCTGAATGCGTGCTTTTAGCTACCTGCAATCGGATTGAGCTGTATGTGGCCGCTCCGGATATTCAGGCGTGTTTAAAGCGATTAAAAACGGCGTGGGTGGGGGATGGCGATGTGTCCATGCATGCGTATTATCACGATGTGGCCATTGATCATTTGTTTGCGGTAGCGAGTGGTCTAAAATCGATGGTGTTGGGAGAAAGCGAGATTTTGGGCCAAGTTAAGCAGGCCTATCAACATGCGGTGGATGCGCAACTCACCGGCCCGTATTTAAACAAGTTGTTTCAGTCAAGCATTGCTCTTGGCAAACGGGTGCGTGAAGAAACGGGTATTGCAAACGGGGTGTATTCAATCAGCTCGATTGCCGTGGATCAACTACGGCAGCATAATTTAGAATTTTTTGGCCAGTCCGTATTGGTGATTGGCGCAGGAACCATGGCCCGGCGTGCCGTGAAAAAAATGGTCGCAATTGGCCATCCAGCGGTGACGCTAACGAATCGAACAGAGACAACGGGGCAAGCCCTAGCGGCGGATTTGGGAGTGGCCTATATCCCTTGGGATGCGGCGCTGTCAGGACTGGATGCATACCCCAATATTTTGATAGCCGTGGGGGCCAAGCAACCGGTGATTGTGCCCACGATGATCACGCAAACCCCACGGACAATTATTGACCTAGGGATGCCTCGAAATGTGCACCCAGATGTGGATCAGCAGGCGGGGGTTTCTGTTACATTGGTGGATGATCTGATGGAGATTGCCAATCGCAATGTGGCCGCCCGAAAGCAGGCCTATGGGGATGTTGAGGTGCATATGCACGAGCAACGGTTGGAGTATCAGCGATGGGCGGCGTATCGCCAAACAGCAGCGGTTGTGTAATCCAGCAGTGCCAGGCTACGTTTACTTAGTTGGTGTGGGGCCCGGGGAGCCGGATTGCATCACCCAACGGGTGCTGGATGTGTTGGCCCAGGCCGATGTTGTTTTGTATGATTATCTGGTTCACCCCAGTGTGTTGGCGCATGTGCCCAAGCCAGCGACGGTTGTGTGTGTGGGCAAACAGCGGGGGAGGCATAGTCAAACCCAAGTGCAGATCAATGCCCAGATGATTGATTATGCGAAACAGGGACGCTGTGTGGTTCGGTTAAAAGGCGGGTCGCCGACAGTGTTTGGTCGAGGCGGTGAGGAAATGGGAGCCTTAACCGAGGCGGGAATTGCCTTTGAGTTAATTCCTGGGGTGTCTTCGGTCTTTGGGGTTCTGGAGCGTGTGGGCATTCCGGTGACGCATCGGGATTGTGCTCGGTCGGTTGCGGTGGTTTCGGGGGCATCGGCGCATCAGGGCGAGTGGCGGGGGCGGGTGCCCAATGCGGACACGTTGATTGCGGTGATGGCGGTCAAAAACAGTACGGCATTTATTCAGCAAGTGTTGGCGGATACGGATCATACGCCCGATACACCAGCGGCGATTATCTACAAAGGCACGTCCGCCCATGAACAGGTCTGGGTCACAACGGTGGGGGGGATGCAAGCGATTGCGAGTGAAGTACAGTCGCCAGCCTTAGTTGTGATTGGGCCTGTGGTGCGGTATCGCGAGTATTGTGAGGGGTATCGACAGGGACCGTTGACGGGGACTCGCATTGTGAGTTTGCGGCCGCAATCGCCGGTTGCATTGCCCACAACACGGGTCTCGTGGGAGGCT
>JAQCBC010000030.1 GCA_027621615.1 bacterium | reverse complement strand
AGCGAGGTGGGGGTGATGCCGTTTTTAAAAATTTCTAGTATGTCTACCTCCCCCACGCCGACCCCACGGAGGTTCATGGCCACCACCGCCATGGCTTTGGCAACGGTCTTTTTTGGTTCGGTGGTGGAGCCTGTTGTCGTTCCAGGTACTCCGCTTCTCAGGATATCTACGGTTGTTTGAGTATCACCTAATTTAAATTTAACAGTAGTTGTTGTAGACGACGGTGGTGACTCGAACATAAGTGTGTCTTCTGAATATGCCGTCATTTTAAAATTAATTTGATCATCCAGAGACTTCAGCGACAAGTTCGACAATTCGTGTGAAAATTGCAACAATTGGCTTTGCATGGCCGTGGCGTTTTTAATTAAATCGGCATGAATGTTTGACATTATGGTTCCCTCCTATTCATAAAAATTAAACTGTAAGTACAATAAAATTGTTTTGTCATAATAGCTATCGTCTAGGACTGGGCAAACAATGCATCGATTTTTTTCAATATATTAGATCCTCGCCTCCATTCCCCCTTCTCGGTGGGTGTTTAGGTAATAGCGCCTTCGCTGGCGGACTGCACCAATCGGGCATATTTCGCCAAAACGCCCGTTGTGGCATTGGGTGCTGGGGGTACCCACTGGGCGCGGCGGTTGGCTAAGGTGTCGGCATCCACATCCACCATAACCGTTTGGTCATGGGCATCAATTGTAATAGAATCCCCGTCGTGAATGAGGGCAATGGGCCCACCCACCATGGCTTCGGGCGTAATGTGCCCAACCACAAACCCGTGGGTGCCACCGGAAAATCGGCCGTCGGTGATTAGGGCCACATCATTCCCCAACCCCTTGCCCATAATGGCGGCGGTGGGGGATAGCATTTCGCGCATACCGGGGCCGCCTTTGGGCCCCTCGTATCGGATGACAATCACATCTCCCTTCTGAATGCCGCTGGAGGGGCTGTCATCCAAGATGGCTGCCATGGCTGCTTCTTCTGAGTCAAACACACGGGCGTTGCCCGTAAACGATAGTCCTTCTTTTCCGGATAATTTGGCCACAGCGCCGTCAGGGGCGACATTGCCGTAGCAAATAACCAAATGACTGCTGGATTTAATGGGGTTATCGAGCGATCGAATAATGGTTTGCCCCTCGGGATAGGGGGCCACATGCGCCAAGTTTTCGGCTAATGTTTTTCCTGTCACGGTTAAGCAATCCCCATGCAAGAGTCCGGCGTCTAGCAACTGTTTCATCAAGGGACGAATGCCCCCAATGGCGACCAATTCTGCCATGCTGTATGCCCCGCTGGGTTTTAAATCGGCCAAGACGGGCACCCGTTGGCCGATGCGGGTAAAATCATCCAAATGCAAGGATACCCCAGTGGCGTGTGCCATGGCCAGCATGTGCAGCACCGCATTGGTGGATCCCCCGAGAGCGATAATCACGGTAATGGCGTTTTCAAAGGCCTTTCGGGTCATAATGTCTTGGGGACAGATGTTGTGTTTGACCAACGCTAGCACTGCTTCGCCGGCCTGTTCACAATCCCGCTTTTTAGCCTCAGACACAGCCGTTTGAGCGGAGCTATTGGGCAGGCTCATGCCCAACGCTTCGATGGCGCTGGCCATGGTATTGGCGGTGTACATGCCGCCACAGGATCCGGGGCCTGGAATAGCCTTTTTTTCAATGGCTTCAAAGGTTTCTCGGTCAATTTTACCAGCGGCATGGGCGCCTACGGCTTCAAATACAGATACAACATCCAGATTTTTGCCGTTGTGGCACCCGGGCAAGATGGTTCCGCCATACACAAAGACAGCGGGCCGATTGAGTCGAGCTAGCGCAATGATGCATGCGGGCATATTTTTGTCGCAGCCGCCAATGGCCACCACGCCGTCAAAGCCTTGGCATCCGACGACGGTTTCAATGGAGTCCGCAATAACTTCCCGAGAAACCAGGGAATATTTCATCCCTTGGCTGCCCATTGAAATGCCGTCTGAAATGGTAATGGTATTAAAAATAACCCCTTTGCCGTTGGCGGCAGTGACGCCCACTTGGCAGTGCTTGGCGAGTTCGTCAATGTGGCTGTTGCAGGGGGTGACTTGGCTCCAGGTGGAGGCGATGCCGATTTGGGGTTTTTTGAAGTCGGCATCGTCAAAGCCAACGGCGCGAAGCATGGCTCTGGATTGGGCGCGATCATCCCCATCCACGAGGGCGGACGAATAGGGTCGTGATGGATCGGGGGTGCTGTTTGTGTTTGGGTGTGTATGTTTTTTCATTTTATTTATTCCGTAATCATAACGAACTCTGTACGGGTTGTCATCTATTTGGGTACAATAGAACCATGAGTCGGACAATTTTAGTACATAAGTATGGGGGAACATCGGTAGGATCCACCGAGCGGTTGCATGCGGTTGCGGATCGATTGGTTCGGTGTGTGGCGGATGGGCATCGGTTGGTGGTGGTGGTGAGTGCCATGGGGTCTACAACGGATCAACTGGTTGAATTGGCGCAGTGTATGCGGGCCCCGGATCTGCCCGTGGACTTTCAGTTGGCGAGTGATCGGGAATACGATCAATTGGTGGCCACGGGTGAGATTGTATCGGCTTCGTTATTGGCGATGGCGTTGCAATCCCGCGGGTGCTCGGCTGTTTCGTTGACGGGGGGTCAAGCGGGCATAAAAACGGAGATGATCTATTCGCGCGCCAAAATTTTGGGTGTGGATTTAACCCGGATTCATCAGGAATTGGCTAGCCATTCGGTGGTGATTGTGACTGGGTTTCAGGGCGTAAATGATCGCAACGATGTGACCACAATTGGGCGTGGGGGATCGGACACTTCAGCGGTGGTGTTGGCGGCGGCTTTGAATGTTGAAACCTGTGATATTTATACGGATGTGGACGGGGTGTATACCTCGGATCCGCGATCGATTCAAGGCGTGAGCAAATTATCCACGATTAGTTATGATGACATGTTGGAGCTGGCCTCCCTGGGCGCGCGCGTGTTGCATCCGCGTGCGGTGGAGTGTGCCAAGTTGAATGGCATTATGTTGCATGTGCGGTCTTCATTTAGTGATGAAGCAGGAACAATTGTTAAGGAGGTTGATATGGAAGTTCAGCAGCCAGTCACGGGCGTGACTGTGAATGACGATGAGGTTTTGTTTGCGTTGCGGGGGTTGCCGGATGTGCCCGGTGTTGCGGCGCAGGTGTTTGGGGCATTGGCCGATGCGAGCATTAGTGTGGATATGATTGTGCAAAGTACGCAAGACAAAGGCACGAATACCATTACGTTTACGGTTGCGCAATCCGACACTCAGGCAGCCAAACATATTTCAGCCTCAATTTCAGAGTCGTTGGAAGGGGTTTCCGTTGTTGAGCATACTCAGATTGCAAAAGTTTCAGCTGTGGGCGTGGGTATGATTAGCCGGCCCGGCGTGGCAGCTACCGTGTTTGATGCGTTGGGCAAAGCGGGGATTAATATTCATTTGATTTCTACATCTGAAATTAAAATATCGTGTGCGATTGACCGGAGCCAAGCGGATACGGCGGCTCAATTGTTGCACGATGCATTTGGGCTTGATCAGCTGTAGTGATGCTAGATTGGGCCATTAGCCTCATCACCGTGGCTGCTGTAGGGCTTGTGCCATGGCGGCAGGTGTTTATGGCGGTGTCGGGCTATGCTTGGCGATTTTTAATGGGCCCCCAAAAGCAAGTGGTTGTCTTTGTGTCCTGGGCAGTGGTTCAGGCGCTGTTGGCCAATGCGGTTGTGGTGGCCAAAGGCCTGGTTCTAATGCTAGTAATCACGGGTACGGGCCTGAATAGTTTACTGGGCTTGGCGGCGGGCTTGCTGGCCCATTACTGGTGGGACCATCGCAACAATGCGCACCCGTCCATGGTGGTGTTGTTGTTATCGGGCATTTACATTGCCTTAGATTGGAGCGTATGGCTGGCATTTTTGGGGGTTGCTATAGTGGCGGGGTTTGTGGTTCAATCCTTGCGCTTGGGCATTGTGTTGGGGTGTTTGAGCGTGTTTGTGTTTGTTGGGTTTTTGGGAGCGTTGCCCATGATACTAATGCTGAATTTAGTCATAGCTATTTTGATTTTACTTCTCTATTGGACGGCTATTTTACGCTATGTCGACCATGGGGCTGAGTCTTGATTTTTTCCTAGAAGAACGTTCCCTTCGATACAATCGCTGTCGCGATCACTCAGGGAACTTGGGTGTCCTTATCACTCAGGGAACTTGGGGAACGGCATGAACGGTGGCTGCCGTCGAAGACGGTGTATCGAAGCCAAAGTGGTCGACCTATTTCGGCCGAATGACGACATATTGGGAGTAGCGCCCACGGCGGATCCACAATAGAACGTTTTTACCTGCTGGCAACTTGGCAACCGTTTGGGCATAGTCGCTGAGCGTGTCAATCCGAGTATTGTTGATTTCAAGCAGCACGTCACCCGTTTCCAATATACCGGCAGCGGGGCCATCGGGGGCGACTTGGGTGATCACGAGCCCGGATTGTTCATACACGTTAAACTCGCGTTGGGCATCGGCCTGAATGGGCTCCACACGGATGCCCAGGGTATCGTGTTGGTTGGCAGCTGCGGTTTGTTCCACATCGTCGGGAAATCGATCCACGGTCACAGACACGGTTTTAGTTTTTTTCTTCCGGATTAGGGTTAGCTGAACGGATTGGCCAACGGGGGATTGGCTAATGCGATTGCGTAGGTCGTTGTAATCGTCAATGGGGGTGTCGTTAATGTGGGTGATGACATCGCCGCGTCGGATACCGGCTGTGTCCGCAGGGCCATTGGGAACCAAGTCCCCAATTAGAGCGCCGGCATTGGAGTCTAAAGTTAATTGTTGGCTCAGTTCGGGTGTGATGGGTTGAATAATGACCCCAATCCAGCCCCGAATGACGTGCCCATGCTCAATTAAATCGGTCATGACTTTTTTCGCCAAATTAATAGGGATCGCAAACCCAATGCCATTGTAGCCCCCACTTTTTGTAAAGATAGCCGTATTAATGCCAATGAGTTGGCCGTCAATATCCAACAAGGCCCCGCCGGAATTGCCCGGGTTAATGGCCGCATCCGTTTGAATAAAATTTTCGTAATCCACAATGCCAACATTGGATCGGCCCGTGGCACTAATAATTCCCACCGTCATGGATTTGGATAGCCCAAACGGACTGCCAATAGCAATGGCCCAGTCGCCCACACGCAAGGTGTCCGAATCCCCCAACTGGATGGCCGGCAGCAGTTTTGATTCGGGTTTGATTTTTAAAACAGCAACATCGGTCCGGGGGTCGCTACCCACAAGCGTTGCTGAAAACTCATTTTTATCGGATAGGGTGACGGTGATGTCGGCGGCATTGTCCACCACGTGGTGATTGGTCAAAATGTATCCGCTATTATCCACTAAAACGCCCGATCCTAAACTGGTTTGTTTCGACGATGGTTGTTGGAAATAGTGTTTAAAGAGATCATCCCCAAAGAAAAAATCAAACGGGTCCGCGTTGGAATAGCCATTTAACGATTGGGGCTGTTTTTGGGTTGCGCTAATATTGACAACCGCATCAATGCCCGCCTCCGCCACCCGATTAAAGGCACGGCTGGTTGCTTTTAAATCGACCAGACTATCAGCTGCCTGGGCGTACGGTGTGATGATCATGAACAGGGCCATTAAAACCCCTCCCATGACATAAGAAAAATTAAAGCGATATCCCATAACGTTTGGCTTTATTATAAAGGGTTGTCCGTGAGATTCCAAGGGCATCGGCCGTTTGTTTGATGTTCCCTGATTTTTGGTCCAATGCGGCCCGAATGGCGGCGGCTTCTAGGGTGGCGAGGGGAACAATTTCAGAGGGTAGTGGTTCTGTAACTTTGGGCTCGGATAAGGCCAATGGGGTGGGGCGCGATTCGCCGGGCTTGGTTTGTAAGATCGTGGCGGTGATGGTGTCTGGGCTCATGATGACGGCGCGTTGCATTAAATTTTCCAGTTCTCGGATATTGCCAGGAAAGGCGTAATTGAGCAAATAGGCTTGGGCATCGTTGCCCAGGTGTTTGTGGGGCAGTTTGAATTGCTCGCAATACAGCTTAATAAAAAAGCGCGCCAATGGGACAATATCTTCTTTTCGATCCCGCAATGCAGGAATTAAAATGGGGTAGACATTGAGTCGGTAAAATAGGTCCAGGCGAAATGTCTTGGTTTGGACGGCGGCTTCTAAATCAACGTGGGTTGCGGCAATAATCCGCACATCCACGGGGACCGATTGAGAGCCCCCCACACGCTCGATCTGTCGATTTTGAATCACGCGCAACAACTTCACCTGCAAGTCCAGGCTTAACTCCCCAATCTCATCCAAAAAGAGGGTGCCCCCGTTGGCTAATTCAAATTTACCCAAGCGTTTGGCATCGGCACCGGTAAATGCGCCTTTTTCATGGCCAAACAGTTCCGATTCAATCAGCTCTTTGGGAATAGCCCCGCAGTTTAGGGTCACAAAGGGTTTGCCTTTTCGGGATGAGTTGCTGTGTATGAGACGGGCCAGAACATCTTTACCGGTTCCGCTTTCGCCTTGCAGCAACACGGTGACATCGTTTTCCAAAATCAGACCAATGGCCTTGTAGACAGTTGCCATAACGGGACTTTGGCTGGCCAAAAGGGTGGATGACAACGTGAGCTTGTGGTCTTGTAAGTAGGCAATTTGGTCGGATTGCTGTTGAATGATATCGTCGTGCTCGGCGGAGTAAATTTCAAAGGTTAAGCGGGCAAATAGGTCCAAAAACGGGGTGGTTTTGGCGAGTTGAGGGTCAGGGGTTGTATTTAAATAATCGGCAATACCCGATTTTAGTGAAAAAATGAGCAAGGCACTGTCTCGGGTGGTAAATCCTTTTTTACGCAAGTCTTTGAGCATGGCATGCCAAATACTAAACGATTCGGACAAAGCCTCGGTGTCCACGCTGGGATAGGGCTGGTTGACGGTGGCGTGCCAAACGGTATTGAGTAGTTGGTTAGAGGTTTCATAGAACTGATCGGTTGTCGTGGAAAAATGGGGGCTTCGGGATAGCTGGTTGAACCAACAGGCGATAATGTCGCGGCGTTGGCTCTCGTTGAGTTGTTGATCGGGCAACTGATGTGATGTCATACGCTAATAGTAGTATACCTGATATACTTAAACATAGATATGATTGTATTTACTGGTGGTGGTACGATGGGCCATATTGGTCCAAACATGGCATTGTTGGAGCGCATTGGCGGTGCCTACATTGGGGGATATAGCAGTGTGGAGGCGCAGGCGTTGCGGGGGTATCCATTTTATCCTATTTTATCGGGCAAGTGGCGCCGATATTTTAGTGTGCAAAATGGCTTAGATTGGATCAAAGTTCTGGTGGGCATTGGTCAAGCCATGTGGCATTTGCGTCGGCTAAAGCCTACGGTGGTCTTTTCAAAAGGGGGCTATGTGGCCTTACCGGTGGTCATTGCAGCCTGGATATTGCGCATTCCGGTGGTCATTCATGAATCGGATGTCACAATAGGGCTAACCACCCGATTGTCACAATACATGGCTCGAAAAATTTGCTTGGCGGTACCGGAGACGCGGGCGTTGTTGCGGCGGCCGGACCGGGCGGTTGTGACGGGGATTCCCATTCGCCAGGGCATTCGGCAAGGGGACGGCGCCCGCGCCCAGGCGCGCTGCGGGTTTGATGCGAATCGGCCGGTGGTTGTGGTGTTTGGGGGTAGCTTGGGTGCAGCGGCGATCAATGCCTGTGTTGCCCAGTGGCTGCCCCAGGCATTGGCGCACTATCAAGTGGCTCATGTGGTGGGGCATGGGCCGTTGCCAGCGGCTCAGCCGGGGTA
>JAQCBC010000029.1 GCA_027621615.1 bacterium | reverse complement strand
GATGATCCCGTAGGTGGATAAGATATTAATGCTAATGCCGTGAATGGCGTGCCCCCAGGCGACGCCAATAAAGCTAAGTGGCACAAGCAGAAGGACCAGTCCAGCTTGTAAGAACGAGTGCAAACCTACACCAATGACAATAAACATAGCGGCCAGTAAGGTTAGCAGGACGGTTTTAGCCGATTGGGTGGTTTTATCGGTTTCGCGTTTTTGTCCCCCAAAGGTGGCGGTAAGGGTGGGGTATTGGGTTAATAAGGGGTCCACAATGGTGGTTTGGATATCGGCTAAAATGGGGGGCAGCGGGGCTTGGGTGTTGGCCAAGGCGGCGGACACGGTGGCTTCTCGGAACCCATCTAAGTGGTTGATTGCCAAAACCCCGTGTTGGATTCGGAAGTCTGCCAAGCTGCTGAGGGGGTATCGCTGGCCCGAATCGGTATAAATTTGCATGCGTTCCAGGTTGGCAATGGATTGCCGTTCGGACTCGGTGTAGCGGACCCGAATTTTCACATCATCGTCGCCACGTTGCAAGCGCTGGGCTTCATATCCAAAAATATTGTCGCGGATTTGTTGCAAAATTTGTTGGCTGGTGAAGCCCAATCGGTAGGCGTTGGGTTTTAGGTCAATGTGAATTTCACGCAGGCCCTGGGCATCGGCTTCCACCACGTCTTTGAGTTTGGGGTGGGCCATGAGTTTGGCTTTGAGCTGGGCTTTGGCGGTAGCAAGCGTGTTGGGATTGTCTCCCAGGAGTGAGATTTCAACGGGTTTGCCAAAAAAAGATCGGGAACCAAATTCGATAGTTTGAGCCTCGGGTATTGGCCCAACAGCTTTGCGCAAGGCTTCGGTAATCCGAAAGCTTTCTAAATTTCGGGTTTCGCCATCCAGTAATTGGAGGAAGACTTGGCCTTTGTGATCGGCGGTGAGTTGTTTGGTAATGGCTAGAATAACGGGTTTTTGATCGGCTCGCTTGGCTTGGAAGGCTTGGTTAACTTCGATGGCCTTGGCCTCAATGGTATCCAGCCAATAGTGGGTGCGTGTTTCACTGGAACCGGGGGGCAAGGCCAATTGGATGGTAATGGCATCGGAATCGACAAACGGGAAAAATGTAAATGGAATCCGACCACTTTTAACAGCCGTCAGGGTCAGCATAAGCAACCCGATAGGTACTAGGACCGTTAGGATGCGATGGCGGCACACCAGTGTAAGCACGCGTGCATAATGCGTGTAGCGCAGGGTATCGACCCAAGTATTAAACCGGTGTTTGAGTGGCCCAATGGGGCGGGGGGTGCTATGGGCAATATGGGCCGGTAAAATCAAGGTCCCTTCCAACCATGAGAACGCCAATGTAATGATAACCACGACGGCCATATCGTTGAGAATATCCGAAATTCGCCCATCAATGAAAAAAAAGGGCATAAAGGCGATCATGGTGGTTATGATGGAAGCGGTAACCGACGGCAGGACTTCCACGGTTCCGGCGATGGCGGCATCGGCTCGGTTCATGCCGGATTCAATTTTTTGGTAAATATTTTCGGCAATAACAATGCCATCATCGACCAAAATGCCCACAACTACAATCATACCAAATAGGGAAATGACGTTGATGGTTAAGTCAATAAAGCCGCCCACAATAAACAGGCCCATAAAGCATAAGGGGATGCTGAGTGCGACCCAGAACGCAATGGACAGGTTTAAAAACAAGCCCAAGACACCCAAGACTAGGCCAAAGCCCATGAGGCCATTTTTAGACAGCAAGGCGATGCGTTGGCGCAAGGTAATGCTGCGGTCATCGCTGATGTAGGCTTGGATATCGGTTTGGGTTTGATTGAAGGTGGTGACGTACTGGCGAACAGTGCGAACAATATCCAAAATATCTTCATTGGGGGTTTTATTAATGGCAATGGTCACGGCTGGCTGGCCGTTGTAAAACACGGCGTAAGGGGTATTGGCCCAGGCGTCGGTGACGGTGGCGATATCGGTTAACCGTACGACACTGCCATCGGGGTTGGTTTTGACAATAATGCTTCCCAATTCGGCAGCGGTGTAGCGTTTGGTATTGCTTCGAATGAGAAAGGTTTCGTTGCGTTGCTCAATTTGCCCGCCGGTGATTTCGATGTTGGCATTGCGAATGGCTTGGCCCACGGCACGAATGGTTAGGTTGTGGGCCAGTAGATTGGCTTCGGTGACTTGGACGTCGATTTCTTCATTGGGAAAGCCGCTGAGCTCAATGATGCTGATTTTACCGGAGGCTCTCAGGTCGTTTTCAATTTTTTTGGCGGTTGTTTTGAGGACTTTGAGGTCGGTATCCCCCGTGAGTACAATGCGAATGGCCCGGTCAATAATTTTGGTTTTGCTAATGATGGGGGGTTCCATGCCGCTTGGGAAGTTGCTAATGCGGTCAATGGCTTGTTTAACGTCTTCCAGTACGGTTTCGCCATTGGCCGTTTTTTTGAGTTCAAGGGTTAGGCTTCCGCGGTTTTCGTACGATTGGGACGTCATTCGGGCGATGCCGTCCAGATTGTTTAAATTGGATTCAATTTTTAGGATAATTCCCCGTTCAATTTCTTCGGGGGATGCCCCGGGGTAGGCGGCTGAAACGGTGATGGTTTTGGGGTCAATGGGTGCAAAAAAAGAGCTGTTGAGGCTATTGAGGGATACTAGGCCAAACCCCACCAGCCCGATCATAATGGCTCGGACCCAAATGGGGTTTTGAATAAAAAACGCGATAACGCGGGTCACCGCTTCTTTTTTGCGTAGGTAATGATGGGCCGTTCGTTGCTGTTTTTCAGATTGCGCACGAGTGTTTCAGCGTGATCAAACGGTAAATTTACAAATGAAAAGTTTTCCATGATTTGAATTTGTCGGATATCCGAGTCTTTAATTTTAACATGGGTTTTGATTAGTGCAATAATGCCTTTGGGTGTTATTTTGTCGCGTTTGCCTTTGGCCACAAACAAGCGGGCTTTTCCGTGGCTGTCCATCCCCCCGTCTCGGCCTTTTTTTCCGGATTTAACGGACGTGTCAATATCGGCATATTGATCGGTACTAAGTACGCTGTCAAAACAGTGCTGCAAAATGGTTGCGACGGTGGTGGTAGGGTCAGCATCGGCGAGTAGTTCTTCGGCCCATTGGCGGTATTGGTTGCCCACACGGGTATCGCGTTGAGATTCCAATCGATCGGTAATGCTTTTTTTCTTGTTTTCAACAATTTCGGACACAGCCGGTAACTGACGGCGTTCGATTGTTGTTTTGGCTAATTTTTGGATAAACACCAGCTGGCGGTATTCGTTGCTGGTCATGAGCGTAATAGCGGTACCGCTTTGGCCCGCTCGACCGGTTCGGCCAATGCGGTGTACATAGCTTTCGGGATCTTGGGGCAGGGCATAGTTGATGACGTGGGTGAGGTTGTCTACATCAATTCCACGGGCGGCCACATCAGTCGCTACTAAAATATGAATCGTTTTTTTTCGGAACCGGCTGAGGGTGCGTTCCCGTTGGGTTTGGTTGATATCGCCGTGAATCGGCTCGCTGGTGTAGCCCCGTTGAATCAGTTGGTTGTTGACTTCGTCCACGTCACGTTTGGTTCGGCAAAAGATCATACCGTAAAAGCCCACTTGGTGATCAATGATTCGGCACAAGGCTTCAAACTTATCCCGATTTTTAACTTCAAAGTACAGCTGCTCGGTGAGCGGGGTGGTGACGGCTTCGGATTTGATTTTAATGTGTTCATAATTGGGAATATACTTGCTGGCCAGGGTTCGGATGCGATCCGGCATAGTGGCGGAAAACAGCAGAATCCGAGTGCTTTTTGGCGTGTACTCCATAACCGATTCAATGTCTTCAATAAAGCCCATGTTGAGCATTTCATCGGCCTCGTCCAAAATTAGGTATTGAAGCTGATCCACGCGCAACGTTTTTCGTTTCAGATGGTCAATAATTCGACCCGGCGTCCCTACAACAATGCATCCGCCACGTTTGAGGGCCCGGCATTGCGTGTCCATGGGTTGTCCGCCATACACGGGAACGATGGTGTTTTTATGTTGCCCAGACAAAGAGATCAATTCGGCACAGACTTGGCCAGCGAGTTCTCGAGTGGGCACTAAAATCAGGGCTTGGGTATGCTTGGCGTTAAAGTCTATTGTATCTAAAATAGGCAAGCCAAACGCAGCGGTTTTTCCGGTCCCAGTTTGCGCTTGGGCAATAATATGATTGGTGCCGTTCAGAATGCGTGGGATGGTTTCGGCTTGCACCGGTGTGGGGGTTTGAAACCCTTTGGCTGTAATGGCAGCCAGTGTTTCTTGGGATAATCCCAATTCAGAAAATAAAGTAATTTGACTCATAGTAGTTAACCTCTTAGTTGTATGTTTAGTTCGTTGAGTTGATCCGCGTGGACTGATGCAGGCGCTTTAGTAAGCGGACACACCGCCATGCGGTTTTTTGGAAATGCGATCACGTCGCGGATGGACTCGGTTTGGCACAACATGGCAACAAGCCGGTCCAAACCGACAGCCATGCCCCCATGCGGTGGGGTTCCGTATTGTAACGCATGGATAAAAAACCCAAATTTTTCGTGGATGTCAGCATCGCTCAGTCCGGCAATATCAAAGACTTTGTTTTGAATGGTGGCATCGTGAATCCGAATGCTACCCCCCCCAATTTCCTCCCCATTGATGACCAGATCGTAGGCCCGAGCGGTGATACTTAGGTACTCAGCTTCCGTTGTGAGTGGGGTAATATCGGTGGTGGGTTGTGTAAAGGGGTGATGCAACAAATTAAGTTGCCCGTTGCGTTTTTCAAATAGTGGAAACTCGGTAATCCAGCAGCCAATGACCTGTGTGGTATCAATTAAATCCAAATCTCGAGCGACATGCAGGCGCAGATCGCCTAAAACATCGTGCACCACTTGTGGGTCGGTATCGGCAATAATCATGATCACATCATCGGATTCAGCAGCCATGGCCGTTTTGAGGGTGGCTTGTTCTGTATCTGAAAAGAATTGCAGCACGCTGGATTCAAGTTGGTCGCCCACAACGCGCAACCACGTCATCCCTTTACCCCCCAACTGCGGGACGACTGTTTTGGCGTAATGGTCTTGGAGTCGGCTTTTGCTTAAGTTGGGGGACTGCTTGGGTAGTCGAATGCCTTTGATGCAGCCCCCTTTGTCTAAAATGCTGCGAAAAATTTTGTAGGCTGTCTCTCCAAATACCGGGGATAAGTCGACAAACTCAAGACCAAATCGCAGATCGGGCTTATCACTGCCGTAACGGGCGATGGCATCGGCATAGGTTAGGGTGCGAATGGGTTGTGTAAAAGGGAGATTTGCTTCGGCAAATAACGTCTGCATCAGGGGATTGATTAAATCCATAATAAACGCTTCATCAATGAAGCTGGCCTCAAAGTCCAACTGGGTAAATTCGGGTTGTCGATTGGGCCTCAAGTCCTCATCGCGAAAGCACCGTGCAATTTGCATGTAGCGGCCCAAGCCACTCATCATGAGCAACTGTTTAAACAGTTGGGGGGATTGTGGCAGGGCATAGAAACTGCCATCGTGCACGCGGCTGGGCACCAAGTAGTCACGAGCGCCTTCGGGCGTGCTTCGGGTGAGCATGGGGGTTTCAACTTCGATAAAGTCATGCCGATCAAAGTAATCGCGTATGGTTTTGAGGATGCGGTGCCGTTGGCGTAACCGCTGTTGCATGGTGGGTCGACGCAAATCCAGATAGCGGTGCTGCAACCGAATATCTTCATCCACGGATTGTGTGCCTTTCTCACTAATGACAAATGGGGGTGTTTCAGCGGTATTGAAAACGATGAGGCTCGTAATATGCACTTCAATCTCGCCAGTCGCCATGTCCGAGTTTTTAGCCGATGCCTCGCGTTCAACCACAGGGCCCGTGACCCCAATCACGTACTCGCTACGCAGTTGTTTGCTTTGGGCGTAGTGAGGATTGTCCTGATCCACAACCACTTGCACGATACCGGTGTGATCCCGCAAGTGAATGAAAAGCAATTGGCCATGGTCGCGAACCACGTCCACCCAACCGTTGAGAGTTACGGTTTCCCCGATCGTTTGGCTGCTTAGCTGACCGGCTAGCCTGCGTTGTTTATTCGTCATCTATCTAGAATACTGGATACGGGTGCGTTTGTCGAGTTTATTCAGCAATAGACTGGGCAAAATTTAGGCGTTAAATCGTTTGGAACCCGTCTTGGAAATAAATGCCGTCGTCTTGGTCATTGGGGTTATCGAGCATTAGGTTTTGCTCGATGATGTCAAAGACATTGCCGGCGGGGCTTTCCCAGTATTGGTTTTGATCCTCACCATACAATTCGTAGGGGCTGTATCCTTGATCGTAGTCGTTGTAGTGCTGGTAGTCGTCATGGGTGGGGTCGGTTTCATCGATGTAGTAGGTATCGGACTCTATAATCAAAATGTCCACGTTTCCGGCGTAAAGTGGGGTTGCGTTCATGGGCAATGTGGCGATTTCGATTACGAAGCCCAGGATTAAGAGTGCTGACATAACCGGAACCAATAGGGTTCGGCAGGTTATGGATCGGGCTGTGTGTGTGTTCATTGTATCGTCTCTACATTACTCTCTTATAAGTATATACTATGCTTGCACATCAACTCAATACTTGGTAAAATACTGCCAAGTTTATCACCATGGTTGAAACAATTATAGCAACGTTAGTCGGTTGGGTTTGGTATTATCCAGTTACAGGGCTTTGCCTGTGTCTGGGTGTTTATTATACCCTACGCTTACGCTTGATTCAGCTTCGGTCTTTTTCCCATGCGTTTGCCTTGGTTCAGGGTCGGTACGATGACCCCAATGAAACGGGGCAAATCACCCATTTTCAAGCCTTGTCGGCGGCGCTCTCCGGGACCATTGGCTTGGGCAACATTGCGGGGGTGTCCATTGCAATTGCTATGGGGGGTCCGGGTGCTATTTTATGGATGTGGTTGGTGGGATTTATTGGAATGGCAACAAAATATGCGGAATGTTTTTTAGGCACGCAGTATCGGCATGTGGATCCAAAAACCGGCGTTGTTTATGGTGGCCCGATGTATTACATTGAAAAAGGGTTGGGTCCTCGCTGGCGCCCTTTGGCTTTAATTTACGGTTTTTTTCTAATGTTGGGGGCGTATGGGGCGGGTAATTTGTTTCAAGCCAATCAAGCCGCTTCGGTATTGGCGACCCATCATGGGATTCCCGTTTGGGTGACGGGTTTGGTATTGATGGGGGTTGTGGGTGTGGTGATTATGGGGGGTATTGGTCGGATTGGTCGGGTGGCGGCTCGTATTGTTCCGGTGATGTGTGCGGTGTATTTGATTGCAGCTATTATCATTTGTGTGATGAATGCGCAGCACATTCCAACCGTTTTTTCTATTATTGTGTATGATGCGTTTACGGGCAGTGCGGTTGCGGGTGGCTCCGTGGGCATGGTCATGATTTGGGGGGTCCGGCGCGGGGTATTTTCCAATGAGGCGGGGTTGGGCTCGGCTTCTGTGGCGCATGCGGCGGTTAAAACGAATTATCCGATTCGGGAAGGGGTTGTAGCAACGTTGGGGCCTTTGATTGACACGATGATTGTGTGTACGGCCACGGCGATGGTGATTATTATGAGTGGGTATTTTGGGGATGGGCGGTATTTTCAAACGGGCACCCCGGTGACATTTGACCGGGTGGCGATGACGCAGACCCAGTGGCACGTTACGGATCAAGCGCCGCCCAATCCGCTGGCGTTGGCGCCGCATTATTCGGGGAATGTATTGGCTTTTTTGGGTCATGTGGTTCAGCGCTCGGATCGGATTGCTTTGGACCCGGCCAGTACGGCGACGCATTTGCGGTTTGCGAGCATGGGGTCGGGCAATCGGTGGGTGCGTTTGTATGACTCGGTGGATGCGGCCAAGCCGGTGGTAGCGGTTCAGTTGGTGCAGACGGCGGCAACTTCGGCGGGTCAGTTGATGGTTCGGGATTCGGAGCAGTGGAATTATGTAGTATTGGATTTGGCTCGATGGGGGCAGG
>JAQCBC010000028.1 GCA_027621615.1 bacterium | reverse complement strand
TACCCTGACAAAACATAAACGGGTATATCGCATCATTGGTTATGTAACACTTAATAAAAGCTGTTCACAACATATATCTCCCTAAAAAGGAGGTGATCCAGCCACACCTTCCGGTACGGCTACCTTGTTACGACTTCACCCCAATCGCTGACCCTGCCTTCGACGACTTCCTCCTCCGAAGAGGTTGGTACATCGGCTTCGGGCGTTTTCAACTTTCATGGTGTGACGGGCGGTGTGTACAAGGCCCGGGAACGTATTCAACGTAGCGTGCTGATCTACGTTTACTAGCAATTCCAACTTCATGCAACCGAGTTACAGACTGCAATCCGAACTGAGACCGGTTTTTTGAGATTGGCATGGCCTCGCGGCTTAGCGACTCTTTGTACCGGCCATTGTAGCATGTGTGTAGCCCAAGACATAAGGGGCATGATGACTTGACGTCGTCCCTACCTTCCTCCTGCTTTTTACAGGCTGTATCTTGTGAGTTCCCACCATAACGTGCTGGCAACACAAGACAAGGGTTGCGCTCGTTGCGGGACTTAACCCAACATCTCACGACACGAGCTGACGACAGCCATGCACCACCTGTCTTACCGTTCCCCGAAGGGCACATCTCTATTTCTAGAAACTTCGATAGATGTCAAGCCTTGGTAAGGTTTTTCGCGTATCATCGAATTAAACCACATGCTCCACTGCTTGTGCGGGCCCCCGTCAATTCCTTTGAGTTTTAACCTTGCGGTCGTACTCCCCAGGTGGTTCACTTAACGAATTATCTTCGGCACTGAAGGGGTCGATACCTCCAACACCCAGTGAACAACGTTTACGGCGTGGACTACCGGGGTATCTAATCCCGTTCGCTCCCCACGCTTTCGCACCTCAGCGTCAGAAATAGGCCAGAAAGCCGCCTTCGCAACCGGTGTTCCTCACAATATCTATGCATTTCACCGCTACACTGTGAGTTCCGCTTTCCTCTACTACTCTCTAGTTACCCAGTTTTAGATGCAGACTTTAGTTGAGCTAAAGGATTTAACACCTAACTTAAGTAACCGCCTACGCGCACTTTATACCCAGTAAATCCGGATAACGTTCGCTCCTTACGTATTACCGCGGCTGCTGGCACGTAATTAGCCGGAGCTTCCTTTAGAGGTACTATCATTATACTTCCTCTTGACAGAACTTTACATCCCTAGAGACTTCATCATTCACGCGACGTCGCTGCGTCAGGGTTGCCCCCATTGCGCAATATTCCTCACTGCTGCCTCCCGTAGGAGTCTGGGCCGTATCTCAGTCCCAGTGTGGCTGACCATCCTCTCAGACCAGCTACTGATCGTTGCCTTGGTAGGCTTTTACCCCACCAACAAGCTAATCAGACATAAGCCTATCCCTAAGCGAAATTCATTTCCTCTTTAAATCATATGATTTAAAGAGAATATCTGGTATTAGCTTTCCTTTCGAAAAGTTATCCCAGTCTTAGGGGCAAGTTACCTATGCATTACTCACCCATTCGCCACTAACGCTATGTCAATCCACCGAAGCTTCTTAACACAGGTTCGTTCGACTTGCATGTGTTAGGCACGCCGCCAACGTTTATCCTGAGCCAGGATCAAACTCTTAGTTGATTTGGCTGTTTTGTTTTTTTGACTTTACAAAAAATGAGCTTACTATTCAATTTTCAATGACCAGTTGTGTTTGCGTTTTTTTGTTATCACAAACTGCGCTTTATTCGCGCTGGATAAACAATAATACCAACCGATTATTATTGTGTCAAATAAATAATGCAACGAACTTTGTAAATCTATCCCTAAATTTGGGATAATTGAGTAAATAAACGGCTCGCTTTTTGGGATTCACACACATTAAAAACATCTTCAAAACATTGATAGAACGATTTATTTTTGCAAACATGAATCGCCATCATTGCATTAAGCAATACCACATTTTGATGCGCCGATTCGGCATGATTATTCCAAATATTTTTGAGTATTTTTGCATTGTATGGGGCATCTCCGCCGCGTATTGCTGCCAACGGTTGCTCAGCGACACCTACCATTTCGGGGTGAAACCACTCCGTATGCACATGACCATCGGGCTCCAAAATCTGGACCCGCGTGCGGCCCGCAATGCTAACTTCATCTTCCCCAAAGTCACCCGACACAAAGGCCACGCGCTGAACACCTTGTTGATGCAGGACCGGCGCCATGTCGTCGACATCCCGATAATCCGACAACCCAATGACTTGATGTGTAACCGGCATTGGATTTAATAGCGGCCCCATTTTATTAAAATAGGTTTTTTTTCCATAGCGTTTTCGTGCATCACGAACATGCTTCAACGCTGGATGATACAATGGCGCAAATAAAAAAGCGAGGCCCGTTTGATGCAACTGATTGACCGATTCGTCTGGTGTTTGCATCAAGGGGATGCCCAAGGCCTCTAAAACGTCCGATGAGCCACATTGGCTGCTGGCTGCTCGGTTTCCATGCTTGGCAACAGGAATGCCTGCCGCTGCCACAATAACAGCGGCTGCTGTAGAAATATTAATGGTGTTGCATCCATCCCCACCCGTGCCACACATGTCCATCAATGGGGATATTGATACGGCCACCGCATGCATGTGCTTGCGCGTCTCTGCAACCAAGTGAGCAAACACGGATGGTGTGACCCCATGGGCATCACAATATTCAAAAATCTGACAAATTGTATCCGTATCCAATTGGCCACTAATCATCGCCGCCTGAACTTGGGCTGCACTATCGGGCTTCGCCATCCAATCGGGGGTAATTGCCTGCATAGACTATAGTCTACCCGATCGCGGGAACAGATACCAACCTAATGGGCGTTATAGGGATGCGCCTCGGATAGCGGCTTAACAGGACTTTCCAACCCAAATGTTTGTTTCTCAATCGGATCAATGGAATCTCGAAATGCAAAATCAGCAATAACAAATACCGCAAATAACGCAATAAACAAAAACGAACTCAGTACAATGAGAACGTTGTACCCGCTATCCCAACGAAGCGCCATAAAAACAAACAGTACCAAACTAGCTTTTATACCAGCAATCAGTAGAGCCAACACCAAGTTTAGCGCAGGGCCTAGGTCAATAAACGTAACTAAAACGGTGACCGCCGTTAAACCCAATAAGGCAATAAATGTTCCAATTAAGGCCTTAACTGGAACAATGTGATGTGATGATGCCATAGCTCTACCCTACCAAATACAACAGTGGAAATACAAAAATCCACACAATATCAACCAAATGCCAATACAACCCAACCATTTCCAACGGAGTGTAATAATCCTTGTGCAAAAGCCCTTGCTTGCTTTTTCGAATTAACCATAAAATCAGCCCAACACCAATTAACACGTGAATGCCATGCAAACCAGTAATCAAAAAATAACATGTGAAAAATAAATGCAGATGCTCATACGCATCGGCTGCCGAAAACCAAGAACCCGGTAAGTACCCATGGTGAATTTTTGATGAATACTCAAAATATTTAATAACCATGAACACCATAGCCAAACCAGCCGTTGCCCATAACAAGCGAATGGACTCCCGTACTCGGTTCATCTGGGTCATCCATACTGCTAAAACCATAGTAAAACTACTGGTAATCAGAACCATCGTATTAACCAAGCCCATCTTCCAGGACAATAACTTGCTGGCATGCAAAAACATCTCGGGGTGCAAAAACCGGAACACACCATATCCGACAAATAAAGCACTAAAAAACAACAACTCTTGCGCTAAAAACAGCCACATCCCAATCTTAGCTGCGTCAAATTCCTGATCGGCATCTTCAAAGTGGTGGGCAACATGATGCGGTACTGATTTAAGCATGAGGAATGGACCCATTTTCATAGTCATACGGATCGTGTGTGACTTGCTGAGGCGTATCAAAGTTCTCTAAGACCGGCGGAGATGCAGCTCGCCATTCCAGAGTAAGGCCACCCCATGGATTGGCTGGGGCCTGCTCCCCATTTAACAACGAATCAATCAAGTAAAATACAACTAAAATAAATCCAAGACCCAACACCCAAGTCCCCGATGTGGAAAAGGCATGCATGGGTTGGAACTGATCCAAATACGTATAGTATCGGCGAGGCATCCCTTTAGAACCCATGAAAAACTGCACCAAAAAGACCATATTGAAGCCTAGAAAAATCAAACCACACGCAACTCTTGCCCATGTTTCGGAATACATTCGCCCGGTAATCTTAGGCCACCAGTAGTGAATACCGCCCAAAAAGGCAATTGTAGTACCACCAACCATCACATAATGAAAGTGCGCCACAACAAAGTAGGTATCGTGCAAATGAACATTCAAGGACAAGGCTCCCAGAACAACACCCGTTATTCCGCCAATAAAAAACAAAAACAAAAAGGCTAAAAAATATAAAAATGGGGTTTTTAAGTCAATATTGCCACGATACATCGTAGCTACCCAGTTGAAGAGTTTGATCCCGGATGGAATGGATACAAAAAAGGTTAAAAATGAAAAAATCGCGGATGCCAAAGGGGACTGACTGGTAAACATGTGGTGCCCCCATACCAGAAACCCAATAACCGCAATGGATATACTGGAAGCTGCCATAATCTTATAACCAAATATATTTTTCTTGCAAAACGTGGTTACAATTTCGCTAATTACGCCCATGGCTGGCAAAATCATAATGTAAACCGCTGGATGCGAATAGAACCAGAAAAAATGCTGAAACAAGACCGGGTCGCCACCCAACGCTGGATCAAAAATTCCTACGCCGAACACGCGCTCAACAATTAATAGCATCAGTGTAATTGCCAACACCGGGGTGGCCAAAACCTGAATAACCGCAGTTGAATATAAGGCCCAAATTAACAATGGCAAGCGCATCCATGTTAAACCAGGCACTCGCATCTTATGAACCGTCACAATAAAGTTAATACCTGTTAATATCGATGAAAACCCTAGAATAAAAACGCCTAATGTTGTCATAACTGTGCTCGTGTCTGTTTCAACTGAGTACGGCGTATAAAAGGTCCAACCCGTATCCACACCGCCCACAAACAAAGACGCCAACAAAAAGAATGAACCCAAAATATAAATATGCAAACTGGCTAAATTCAGCTTAGGAAACGCAAAGTCTTTGGCCCCAATCATAATGGGCAACAAAAAGTTCCCCAAAGCCGCCGGAATAGACGGAATAATAAATAAAAAAGTCATAATGGCCCCATGCAGAGTAAATAATTGGTTATACTCTTTGGCCGAAAACAAAATAGGCGAGGGGCTTAACAACTCCAGCCGCAACGCCATCGCAAACAAACCACCCAACCCAAAGGCAATAATAATGGATACCAAATACATAATCCCAATGCGCTTGTGGTCCAACGTAAATAACCAGGACCGCCAACCCGATGACGCTTTAAAAAAGTTTACGGAACTAGACGCCGAATGTACCATTACTTAATCTCCTTTATATACTCAATGAGCGCACTAATTTCACGATCCGACAACAAGCCGGCATATGCTGGCATTACCGGCTGGTAACCCGCAACAACTCTAGCCTTTGGATACACAATAGACTCTCGCAAATAATTTTCATCCGCGACAACCACACTGCCATCGGATAACTCGCGATTGGCTTGATACAACCCTTTCCAAGAGGGCCCCGACATCGGGGATCCATCCAGCGAATGGCAGGTGTTGCACATTTTATCGGCATACAGCTTTTTACCAAGATCCGCTAGCGGCATGTCATCCGATGCGCCACCGGTTTGTTTCCATTCCTCAAAATCGTCTTTAGACACCACTTTTAGATTCGCCAACATGGCTGAGTGACCATCTCCACAATACTCTGTACAAAAAATCGTAAACTCGCCAACACGATCAGCCGTAAACGTCAGCGTTGTATATCGATTTGGAATTACGTCGCGCTTAATGCGCATATTTGGAATATAAAAACTATGCAACACATCTTCAGATGCCATGATTAACTTAATCGGCTGGTTAACCGGGACAACCAAGTCATTCATGACTGTTTTGCCCGTGTCCGGATAATCAAACACCCAAAACCACTTTTTACCCGTTACCGAAATCTCATAGCTATAGCTCGGTGAAACACGCAAGAGAAAAAAGTCTTTGAACCCCCACACAAACACAATCATAACCAATATGAACGGCACCACCGTCCACAACAACTCAAATCGGTTATCATGGATCCACTGTTGCTTGGGAATGACCGTATTTCCTTTGGATCGGTACTTGTACACAAACACTGCGGCGGCACCAAAAACCAACAAAAACAAAAGAATCGACACCCATAGGATAAATGTAAACAAACTATCCACCTGACCAGCTATCGCTGTCGCTGGCTTTGAGAAAAATAAAGAACCGAACTCAACCAATGATTCATTCATAATGTAGTACGCCTATTTGAAAATCCTAGATATCCAATCAATCCTATTAAAACAATGGCTACAAACCCCGCTGCAAGCTTCATAATTTGCTGCGCCTGTACCACATAACTATTTGTGCTACTATCATAACTATAGCAAAATAGTAGAAAACTATCCACCAGTGACTTTGACTGATTCGAATCTGTTTCCAGTAGTGCCATCTTTAAATCAAAGGGGTTGTATTCAATCCCATAAATGTACCGCTGAATCTGACCATCTGCAGACACCGCCACCAATACTGATCCATGGGCATATTCATTACTGCCATCCTCGTATCGATAATAAAACCCAGCCGCATCCGTCACGGTCTGGATCGCATCGGCATCCCCGACTAAAAATGACCACTCCAACGCAGGATCAATTGTTTCACGATACCGCTGTTCAAACTTTGCCGCGTGCGCATGCGTGTCCTGAGGATCAAAACTCACCGACACAACTTGCATCTTGCTTAGGGCATTGGCATCCATTTGTTCAAGGGATTGCTGAAGGCCTTCTAAAATTAGATGGCACAGCATGGGGCAATTAAAATAAACAAAATTAAACAGCACAGGCTTGCCAGCCTGCATATGCGTTGATAATGGGGCTGTTCGGCCCTGAGTATCTGTAAAGACGGCTGTAAGCGGTATACGCTGTCCTATTTTTTCAGTGACACCCACATCTTTAATCGCAGCTGGCCTAGGTTCGGCGGCTCCCACGGTGAGAGCCAAACTTAAGAGTATAACAAACCGTTTAGCGAGCTCGGTAATCATCAACCACAGTACCCATTGCAACATCAATTGGAACATATACTGTTTGATTGGCTTTGTTTTTCCACTCAAATCGGGTTAAAACTTCGGACTCTTTTAAGCGCAAGGCATCCAATTGAGGGGTTGGCATGTTTTTTTCTAGATGGAGCAGATTTTGATCAAATCCCGCCTGATAGACAATCGGTAACACAATAAACACGGCTGCAAAAAATACCGCAATAGCGACAACGATACCCATAATAATGGGGTAATTTAATTCCGATCGATCATAACCACCACTAGACATTTTCAAACCTCATGGATTCCTCAACCCGAGGGTCTTGGTGAGGAAATAATGCAACCGCATCCAACCCCTTCCACACAGCCCAACCATACCCAGCCCCTAAGGTAATAACAATGGACACATCCAACAATGTGAGGTTGTAGCCATTGGGATAAAATGTTGGCAATACCAACCAGAGCATATCAACAGCATGCATGAGCAAAATCCAAGCAGCAATGCACCCGTGAACGACTCGATTGCGTTTCATATGCCGAGACATGAACAAAACAAATGGCACTAAAAAATGCCCAAAAACCAACAGCAATGACACAGCTTTCCACGCATCCGTATTGCGCGATAAATAAAACATTGTCTCTTCTGGAATATTCGCATACCAGATCAAAAAGTACTGAGAAAACCCAATATACGCCCAAAAAATAACGAAACCATAAATTAACTTACCCAAGTCATGATAATGCTCAACCGAAATAACCGTAGACAAAAACCCATTGCGACGCAAGAACAGGGCTAGCAAGCTGACTACACACAAACTTGACAACGCAGCTCCGGCAAAGATGTACACCCCAAACATGGTTGAATACCAATGTGGTGTTAGGGTCATAATCCAGTCAATGCCAGCAAAACTAATCGTAATCGCATAGAGCAAAATACCGTAGGTTGACCGTTTCTGAGACCGAGCGGTTAATAAGGGATCTCCATTCAAATCTTGTTGCGTCGAATCGTTGAAAAATCCCCGAGCCAACACAAACCAAACCACAAA
>JAQCBC010000027.1 GCA_027621615.1 bacterium | reverse complement strand
CTTTTAGTTATACTTCTTCTTTTTTAAATTTGTTTGTTCTAGTATTAACCCTGTATTCCAATTTATCCCCATGTTCTGTGTTTACTTTGTAGGTTTCTTCATTATTACCTTTATTTTTACGATTGGCTTGACCCGTTACAGGGGAAACACTCGATTGATATGCTTGGATGTCTCCTTCTATGTTGCAGAGAGATTTTAAAGGGTTAACTACAAATCGTTGACCATCGTCGAAGAAAGTCATCGTCCCCACTTCAACACACGTGCCAGGAGATTGTAGAAACCTCCTTTCTAATGCTTGACAGTCCATTCGCGATGTTGTTCCAGATTTCCTATCACGATATGTGCAGACTTTTTCTTTCTCCTTTGCACTTGAAACATCTCCAAGTGTTTTAACTGTACTTACATAAGTAACAGCTCCAAGAAAGCGAGCAGATTCTGGCTTTTCTGGCATTGAATTTCGTTTCGTTGGAAAAATTTCCCCTTTTACAGATGAAACTAAAACAATTGGTGTTATAATTTTCATTTTTAACTCCCATTTTCATGTAAAACAATAACCTTCATGTAAGCATACCATAATCAATTACGCATAAGCAAGAATCTTTTTTGGGATTGCTTAATAAGCATATATGATATAATTTCGTAACTGTCTAGCACCCCTGAAGACGAGGGAGCCGTTTAAAGCGTGTTGAATAGCAGATAAACTATTGATGACCTGTTTTTTTGCAGTTTCAATAATTGAAAGTAAAATGGCGTGTCGCTCAGCGCCTTGCTGACTCCTGAAACTACCGGATGGGCTTATGGGCATTAATACCCATTTCCAATCGCTAATTCAATTGATTATAAAGCAGCGCATCAAACTGATACTCCAGCCGTTGTTTTAGACCTGCGTACCGATCACTCGTCAACGCTGGATCTTCGACCAAAATAGCATCCGCAACACGACTGGCATCCTCCCGAATGGGGTCATCATGCTGCATATCCGCAAGGCGAAACAAGGCACTGATGCCCGACTGACGGGTCCCCAACACATCGCCACCCCCCCGAATGGTTAAATCCCGCTGGGCGATTTCAAAGCCATCCGACGTATCTACCATAGCCTGAATGCGCTGCTTCGCCGACGGTGTTTTTGGGTTAGCCACTAAAAAACACGTCGCTGCATCGCTGCCTCGGCCCACCCGACCCCGCAATTGATGCAACGATGACAACCCAAATCGCTCCGCATGATAAATAACCATAATACTGGCATTGGGCACATCCACCCCCACTTCAATGACCGTTGTACTGATTAACACATCCAAGTCTCCAGATTTAAATGCAGCCATGATCGCCTGCTTTTCATTGACCGATAGACGCCCATGCAACAACCCCACTCGAACCGATGCAAACACCGTATCGCATAACCGCTGGTATTCGGCGGTAGCGGCCTTGAGATCATGGGATTCCGATTCCTCAATCACCGGATACACCACATACACTTGGCGACCCACGGCTGCATTGCGCGCACAATAATCCAAAACTTTCTGGGCATTGCGTGTATGCACATACACCGTTTCACAGTCTTGGCGATTGGGCGGCTTTTCGTCAATGACGCTGCGATCCAAGTCTCGGTACAGCGTCAGCACCAACGACCGTGGAATCGGCGTCGCCGTCATGTACAACGCATGAGGCATGTGCCCTTTGTCCTGCAAGGCCAGTCGTTGAAGCACCCCAAATCGGTGCTGCTCATCCACCACAATGAGCCCCACCTGCTGCATCACTACGGACGCTTGAACCAAGGCCTGTGTGCCCACCACAATTAATGGAGTATCCTGCGCCAACTGCGCCAAGGTCTCCCGACGGGCCTGAGCGGATAGCGCACCTTTTAAGCACACCACCGAAACCCCAATGGGGGCTAACAATTGGCTTAATTTCACATAGTGCTGCGTGGCTAGCACATCGGTTGGCGCCATCAACACCCCCTTTTTTCCCGACTCCACCGCCATCAGCAACGCTGCCACAGCAACATCCGTTTTGCCACACCCCACATCCCCTTGAACCAATCGGTTCATGGGAAAGTCCCGTTGAATATCGGCTTGAATGGACGCAATCACCCGCTGTTGAGCACCGGTTAAGGTATAGGGTAACCGATTGCAATAGTCCCGAAATAACCGCCCACTTGCCCGCAACGGCTCGCTAATTTGCACGGCCTGTTTCTGCCGCTTTTGATACTGCGTCGCCACTTGAAACCACAACCACTCATCAAACGCCAAACGGTCCCGGGCCTGGTGATAGTCCGTCAATTGTTTAGGGAAATGCATGGCCTTCACGGCTTCAGCCCAGCGCATGTAGGCCTGGACATGCCCCTGAGGCAAATACTCCTGTTCGGATATAACTGGAAAACTAGTGGTAATAATTTGCCGAAGCTTGCGCTGATTCATGCCTTTAACCAATGCATACATCGGCGTAAGGCCGGTGGGGGTATGCCCGGTAACCAACTCATAATCAGAGACATGAATCACCCGCATACCGTGGCGGTCATCCCACTGCAGTTTCCCCGATACATACACCCGTTGCCCAGAACGAAACAACCGCCGAACATGCGGTTGCCGAAACCACAACGCCCCCACCTGGCCGGTAGCATCGCTCACCTGTACTCGACTCACGGCATCCCCATGCTCAATGGCCGTCATCGTCCCCCACACCGACACGGGTGTATCCAAGGGCACGTCAATCGCTACGGACCGGATACTGGGCAACTGCGCCCGATCTTCATGATACAGTGGAAAATAATGGATCAGGTCCCAAACCGTGTGAATACCCATTCGAGCCAATACACCCACCCACTGACGGCTGACACCGGATAGGGACTGAACGGTCTGGGCCCAAAGCATGAATCAAAGGAACCCAAACCGTAGCACTACAACTTACTCTTCAATAACCGTTTGCTGAATAATGGATTGAATGGCGATCAATGCATCTGCGACATCTGGATCTGTTGCTTTTGCCGTGTCAATTTGTTGAGCTAAGGTTCGCTCTTCACTCGCTTTTAAATCTTTTTTGCTAATTGCCACCAACACATAATGTCGGAAAAATCGATCGTGGCCATTGTCCATGGTTTTTTTGATTTTTTCCATATAACGATCTTTTCGCAAAGCACCCCGAATCGACGCGTTGGACACCAGTTGAATATAACTTTCTCGGTATTTACTCAATGTGTTCAGCCCATCCCCCGTTTCTTTCTGTGAATACAAGGTCTGTGCCCGTGTATTTAAAAAGGAACTGATTTCAGACATCGCCCGCTGATACGCATACACATCGCTACGGGTTTTACCGTCTTCTTGCCCAACAAAGTAATAGTATTTTCGACTGGGCTGCGGTGGTTTTTTAACCCACTTTGGCACTTTTTTCTGACTGGTTTCCACCACGGTTTCCATGCCCACATACTCTTCGGGTGCCCCACATCCATGCAAGATCGTTAAGGCAATAATTGCCACACCCAACACACTACCATATCGTTTTATCATTCTATACCTCCTGTTGACGCTAATAACTCAAGCAAACGAATTTTCGAAAACACCACATCATCCGCAATTTTTTGAATTGCTTTTTTTCGATTTTTCGCTAATGCTTTAAATGGAATAGCCACCGGCGCCATGGACGCTTGGCCATTGTGATTGGCGGTCAGCAAAAGGCTTCCGGCCATATAGTAATTGTTTTTTTGGTAAGAACCCATGGTCTTTTCGTCCTCAACATCAATCCGAAATGCAAAGGGACTAGACCCCGAATTTTCAACCGAATAACCCAGAGCGCTGAAGGCGGATCGCAAGGGGCGATCCAGATACTTATCCCACGCACTGTCATCCGACTCAACCACCAGTGTAATCGGGGTGTAGCGCAAGTCCCGCACGGTGTACGGAATTTGTAGCGGGGCCGGCATATCGGCCTGCCACTGCTGCGCACGCCCCTGCAAATGGACCCCGGCTGTTACATATTGATCACTGGCGGACAAGGGCAATCCATAGGGCTGAAACTCAACATAACCCGACGCATCCGTTGTATAATCGCCCAATACCGTAGTATCGCTGTACGCCACCCGAATAACAAAATTAGTCACCGGATTGTCTTTCCAGCGCATCCGCAACCGCACAGGGCTATCCGACTGTTTGCCCAATGCCGTTGACACATCTGCCGGCCTATCCAACTCAAGCGAAAATTCAGACACATAGGCTGTTTTTTTTCCCTGAATATCGGTTAACGTTAACCCACTATGCTGGGGCAAAAACGGTTCGGGAGACACATAATTATACAAAGACACCAGTGTGTCATAATCCTTGGCTTTCGCCAATAATGCATCAAACTTATCCAAGGCTTTATCGTAGCGCTGTGCGCTTTCCAACAAACCTTGATACAACAATTCTGTGTTTAAGTCTCGATTTAGCTGCTGCAACTGACTATACAATCCAGACCGATACTGCGCCTTGTCTAAGACAACAAGTACATAATACCCCCCACGATCCTTGACTTGCTTAACAATTTGAGCGTTGGCCAACGTTTGGCGAATGGTACTGCGAATTTCCGATTGACGGGACCGCCGATACTGACTCACGGATCCCACATGGGTTTCGTTATCTGTCATCGTTGTTTTTTGGGATATTGTGGTTTCAATCTGGCCAGCCAAGGTTGCTTTGGCCTCATCAATGGCGCGCTTCAGCTGAGCCGCATTCCCAACCCCAAACCAATGGGTTTCTACTGGATACTCCGTTTGGGTTGGGTTTCGAAACCAATCCGGCTCGGCCGCAACCAACGGCACGCATAGTATACCCAACGCAATCAGTAACCAGACTCGCATGGTTATGGGGTAATCCGAAGAATTAACAGCTTGCGGTTTTGATTGGCCAATGCAATCTCACCCATGCGGGTTAAGTCCCGGAACTCCGAGCGAATTTTTCGCCAGACTTGACGAGACGTTGGGTAATCATTGGGGTCTACCCACAATACATAATCCAAGGTCTGATCCGTTACAATTTGTTCTTTTGTTTTTAAGGATACGGCGCTCATGCTATCTACGACACTGTCTTGCACCTGCTCAAGATTGTTGGGACTAAACCCGCCGTCAATGGATACGATAACTTTGTACTGCAATCCCTTGTAAATATCTTTCTTCCAATACGTTGTAACGCGGGCCAATACATTGTCTAAAGCGGACAACATCGCCTCTTCAATTGACACCATGTCATCCCCGGATCGAGCCTCACTGTACCCCGTTTCAGACCCCAACAATCGAGCCGTGGTGGTTTCAAACGCACGGACTCGAACAGCCATTCGCTTGGTGCCATACCCAGCATCACTTTCTGACAGCTCAAAATCAATATAAATATCACTGCCCACAGACAAGGCCATTTGGTACGCCATATCGGTTGGAATATCTTTGAGGGATAGCTGACCGTCCACGAGATCATTTAAGAATTGCTGCTGATCGGGCAAGACCACATCGTACTGACGCGCTGTTAATAAACTTTGAATAACCGCAGCGGCATGCCCCAAATTTGCATCTTTTTTGATCAGATCTAAGGGGTTTTTATCATCCGATACCGATGGTAGAACCATAATAAATGGGTTTCCAATCTGGTCTAATAGATCATCTTTTTCAATCAAAACACCCCGTTTTTCTAAATCTAGAATCAAGGCCTCTTTATTCACTTTAACTTGCTGAACCACGCGAATTCCTGTTTCTCCGTCCGTTAGCACTTTGGTTTTTGGAACCCCATCTTCGTAACTAATAAAGCCTAGAATCGTATTTATATCAAAAAAACTATCTTCAATGGCCTTAAAGGCTAGTTTTTCAGAATCTTGGGTTAAAATGGGATCCGTGCCACTCAATAGCAAAAAATACACCGCCGCTTTTCGCGAATCATCCAAGGCTTTTTTGACCCCATTTTTCTTGATATCTTTGCGTTTTTTCCCCTTGCTGCGCTCATCCGATTTATAAATACCTGTCACTTCAAGCAACACTTCTGAAGATGACGTCGAATCAATTAACGTCGCTTGTTTAGACACAGGGCCACTGGCATACACGCCAAACGAAAGGAGTAAAGCAATAAGAGTTGTGCACGTTGTTTTTTTCATAATAACCTCAATTTTACAATTTTTTTAACTAAAAGTCAATCCGAATCCCACATTGATACGACATATACCCCCGATTGTATTGGATCCCCAGTTGACGGGCATCCGAATTCGAAAAATGATAAGCAGTACCATCAAGCGTGTATGACAATTGACTCAAACGAAACATCCGATGTTGGGTCGCTGTGGCGCTAAACAACCAGCGGGGGCTCAGCATAAATTCATACCCAATTCCGTACTTCATGGATCGAATTTTAAGTTTATAGTTTCTTAACCGAACGGCATCAGACGCCTGGACACGCTCCGTTCCGGTGCCCACATCAAGCCGAACAGCATGGCGTTGCCACCAGAACTTTTTAGACAATCGGGTGTGATACGCCTCGATCCGATTATCGCCTTGGGTCGACGCTCCAGAATTGGATTGCAAGTCGGCCCGAGAATAATCAACCCCCACAAACAACTGTGAAACCCCGATATGTCGACCCACATTATAATCCAAACTCGCCTGCCAACCCAGGGCTGTATCAAATGGAAGCATTAGGGTTTGATCGTTGTCCAAATAACTTAAAATCCGCGATGACTGAATATCCCCAGCGTAATAAACACCGGCACCCAGTTGAAAGCCCCGACGTGGCGACTCAATCACATAGCCTCCACGATCGCGCGCCGAGCCAATGTGCTGATACCCATGGGCCCAATCCTCGCGCGATGATTGGGTAATCCGCAACAAACCCACCGTTTTTCGTTCAATCCCACCCCCATCGCTTTCCATATCCTCTTGCAAGAAAAACAAGTCGTCTAACTTGGCCCCACTATCTTTGGTGAGGGACAGCGTATAATCTCGGCCCGACACACTGATTGTTTTTGAAACCAATGTGAACATTGGCATGGATTTTGTCGCCTTAATTGTTTTGCTGAGCAATGCCCGCATAATACCAGCATCCATGAGGGGCTCAATCGCCATGGATGACGGCAGTGCCATAAAACTGGTCCGTTCAATCTCTTGAACCGGAACAAGGGCAACACTGCCCGTTGGGCTCATTTGCACGTTGTACCACAGCATACCCCCGGTAATGGTGCGCACCGTTACCGGGTTTTCTCCCTCAACCTTTACGGTATCTGCCGACCGAATATAGGGGATATACACATACACCGAATTCATTAAAATCTGCATTTCTTCCATCGTATACGCATTGGATTTCCCCTTGGTTTGGGCAAAACCAACCCCCCGACGCTGCTGAATCGCACGCACCCGTCGCTTTTGGTACGCATTGCTCATGAGCATCGCTTCAACATCATCCAACACATGCGATTCAAGGGCGGTCACCAGCAAGTCAGCATTGGCCGTACTGGTTGCATGAATCGCTTCATAAACCGGCTGAAACACCGACGAGTCAAATTGAACCGTATCGAATCGCTTCATGCGCTTGATTTTCTTAGCCAATGCCGTTGAAAATTTCTTGCCCAAGTACTGATCATTCTCTTCAACAGTTGAAAATACCCATGCTGATTCCGGGGACACAATTGTCTTTTTAATAAACAACCCATCGGTATCCAATGCCGAAACCCCCACCGCTAACACAATGCCCATAATTATTATTCGAATCATGATCGATACACTTCTACTTGATTCACAGTAATACTTGAATCTTGGATCGTCTGACCCAACACTCGAACCGGCACGGACCCTGCGGTGCTTAGCAACGCTTGAACCCGATCACTCGGCACTTCCACCACATACCCACCAGATTCTGAAAAACAATCTGTAAATAGCGTGTCTGGGTTCAACGCTACCGAACACCCAATCGTTCCATGACCCGTTGCGCCCCCCAGCATTTCAACGAGGGTCACAATTAATCCGCCCGTCGCAATATCATGACAACTCAACACGTGGCCAGCATGTATTGCAGCCAAACACCAATCATTTTGTTGTTTTTCACGGTCTAAATCCACCTCTGGAACAGCCAAAAAGCCAGCATCGGGTACCACGTCCGCAATCACTGTGCCCCCAAATTGAGGGGCTGACTGACCGACCCATAGCACCGTTGACCCAACCGCTTTAAATGCCATGGTCACCGATTGGCGAAAATCAGACATTGTTCCCAAGGCAAGCACAACCGGTGACGGACACACCGATGATCCTGTTTTGGACTCATTATATAGGCTCACATTGCCTGAAATAACCGGCACCGGCTCAGCAC
>JAQCBC010000026.1 GCA_027621615.1 bacterium | reverse complement strand
TCTGATTCAAACACATCCAAAGCAGCACCTCCCAAGCGACTGTCTTTCAAGGCCGTATACAAGGCCGCAGTATCCACAACCTCACCCCGAGCCGTATTAATCAGCACCGCCGTTGGCTGCATCCATGCCAATGTAGTGGCATTAATCATGTGATGTGTATCCACTGTCAACGGAACATGCAACGACACCACATCGGCTGTTCGCATTACCGTTTCAAAATCCGCAGCTTCAATACCATGTGCAGCATAATAATCCGTCTTATCCACACTATCGCACCCCAAAATTCGGCACCCAAATGGCGCCAACAACTGAACCAACGCTTGGCCAATATGCCCCACCCCCACAATGCCCACCGTACAGCCAGACAATTGACGCCCACCATTTTTTATCCAATCACCCTGTGCCATGCATCGAGCCGTATAATAGAGATTACGCTGCAACCCAATCATAAAACCCACCGTCTGCTCCGCAACCGCCATGGCATTTACTCCCGGCGTCCACCCCAACGCAATACCCCGTTGGCGCAAGGCAGCTTGGTCAATATTATCCAAACCCACCCCATATTTTGCAAGCAACCGAATCGATAGCCGATTAATTACAGCCGCATCCACCCACTCACGCCCAATAATTGCCGCATCGGCATCCGCAATAAAGTCCACCAATGCATCCTCCGAATACGTACGGCCCTCTGTATTAAACCAAACACGCGAAACTTGATTCGCTAGGGCTGAACACAAGCCCGCATGCTTGGAAAACGATGTAGAAACAACAGCAACAGACTTAATGCTCAAAAAATTGGTTGACCGTTTCAACAACATACGCCAATTGATCTGAGTTTAACTCAGAATAAATAGGCAAGGATAACACCGACGTTGCGGCACGCTCAGCCACCGGGCAATCCCCTGCTTGATACCCCAACTGCGCAAAACACGCCTGCAGATGCAAAGAAATGGGGTAATAAATCGCACAGCCAACGGTATGGCTGTCCAAATGTGCTTTTAATGCATCGCGCTTGGCATCGCCTACCTGGATCGTGTATTGGTTGTAAATCATGCGCCCATCATGCTTCTGTGACGGCTTTGTGAACGCCCCGTTTAGATGCGCATCATAATACTGAGCATTGGCAATACGGCCATCATGCTGGGATTCCAAATGTGGCAATTTAACCCGCAAAATCGCTGCCTGCATCGAATCCAATCGGAAATTACCCCCAATCACATGGTGCACATACACCGGCTTTGCACCATGAACCCGTAAGACATGCATTTTTTCATACAAATCCGGATTATTTGTGGTAACCATACCCCCGTCCCCACACGCCCCTAAGTTTTTACTCGGGAAAAATGAAAAACACCCAATATCCCCAATACTACCGGCCGGTTTTCCCTTGTAGGTAGCGCCAATGGCTTGAGCCGCATCTTCGATCACAAATAAATCGTTCTGATTGGCAATCGCCATAATCGCATCCATATCAGCCACCTGACCAAACAAATGCACCGGCATAATCGCTTTGGTTTTGGGCGTAATTGCCGCTTCAATTTTAGTTGGATCAATATTGTATGTATCCGGCTCAATATCCACAAAAACGGGGACTGCCCCCACTCGAGAAATAGACCCACCCGTTGCAAAAAATGTAAACGGCGTTGTAATCACTTCATCCCCTGGCCCAATGTCTAAAGCCATTAAGGCCAAAATTAACGCATCGGTCCCGGACGAAACACCCAACGCATGGGTTGTACCACAATAGGCGGCTATCTCAGACTCTAGCCCCTCAATATGCGGCCCCATAATAAACTGCTTGCTATCAAAAACCCCTTGTATGGCCGCCATGACATCCGATTGAATGGGGGCATATTGTGCTTGTAAATCTAACAATGGGACTTGTTGTTTGGTTAGTGTTTGCTTCGTCATACTTGTATCCTCTTTTTCTTTTCATTTTACCATATTAACAAGCCCGATTTCTACTCTGGGTGAGTGTAGCGAGCATACACCGCCCATTGCGTTCCATATCGTTTGAGAAACCGGGATGCCCAAGGCCGCCATTCGACACACCAATCGGCTCCTGAGAAACTGGCCCCAAGCTTAAACCGAACAAATGGCCTGAGAGTCAATTGTGTAAATAAGGGCAACACTCCCGAGGGTTTGTGTTGCTGGGGGGTCTCCCAATCAGCCCCATACAGTTGCTTCAAATACACCTGAACAGGGGATGGTACATAAAATTCTCGATCCAGAAACATAACCGATTCTGCATCTGAAATATAATTTTCTTTGTAGAAGCGTTGGTCAAAAAACCATCGAAACCCAAACAGTCGAACTATTGGATTTTGAACGGGTTTAACCACCATAATATCAATATGAAAAACCTGACCGGGTATTCCAAGGGTCAGCGTCCATTTTTTAGCATATAAAATGTAGAAGCCGTGCCGAATCAACTCAGGAATTGCAGCTAAAACTTTGGGGAACTCCTCCAAAAGAACACCAATATCGGCATCTGGATCATAAGGGATAATCGCACGATCGCGTACAGCCCCCAGACAGGTACCGCATAGTAAATACAAGCGGACTGATAAGGAATCATGTAAAATTTGCAACCATTCAGTTTTGGAACGCTCAATACCAGAATTTTTCAAGGGTGAAGGGCCAACAGGAAAACCGTTGGATTGAACAAACTGACGAATCCGTGGGTGCGTCTTAAAAAAACGCACTAAAATTGGCTATTTCGCGACGCGCACTATCCACACTATCCGAGGCATGAATCGCATTTTCTGTCATAGAAACCCCAAAATCAGACCGAATACTACCCGGCTCTGCCTCAGATGGATCCGTCGCCCCACACAAAGCCCGAATCCGAGCCACTGCCCGAGCCCCCCGCAACACGATAACGACGACCGGACCCGATGTAATGAAATCTTTTAAACTGGGATAAAATGATTTGTGAACATGTTCGGCATAGTGCTGATCAGCTAATGTCGCATCAATCACAATTTGCTTAAGCTGAACAATCTCCAATTCGGCCGCTTCAAACCGATGCAAAATTTCTCCCACATACCGCTTGGCTACCGCATCCGGCTTAATAAACACCAACGACTCTTCTAATTCTTCTACCATTGTATAGACTCCTTTAAACCTGATAACTGCGCATCAACGAATGCAAATGCAGTTCCGCCAATCACCGATTTTCGGTTCACTGCACGCTCCAAACATAACCATTCATACACATCTTGATCAATATTCTGACAAAAACTGCGGTATTCCGTCAAGGTTAACTCCTGCAAAGTTTTTTTTGATTTGATCGCCGATACAACAATTTTACCAGTAATTTCATGGGCTTCACGAAATGGAACCGATTTTGAAACTAAATAATCGGCCAGCTCTGTCGCCGCCAAATGCCCAACGCTTAGCGCTGCCTGAATGGCCTCGGGTTGCACCGTGATGGTGGGAATCATATCAGCCAATGCCGATAAACTTTGCCGAACCGTGTCGACCGTATCGTACAGTGGGGGTTTGTCTTCTTGCAAATCCCGATTGTACGTCAACGGCAGGGCTTTGACTAAAGTATGAAGGGTCATGGTATGCCCCAACACCCGACTCCCCTTTCCCCGAATTAGCTCGGCAATATCGGGGTTTTTTTTCTGTGGCATTAAGGAACTGCCGGTAGTAAACGCATCCCCGATATGAATAAATCCCAGCATGGGGGATGCCCAGAGCACCAACTCTTCACAAAAGCGGCTTAAGTGGCCCATGAGGATTGCCGATGTGGATATAAATTCAATCATGAAATCTCGATCGGCCACCGCATCCATGCTATTGGTGGATACCCGAGAAAACCCGAGCTGCTGAGCCACCCATTCCCGATCAATCGCATAATTGGTGCCCGCAATTGCCCCAGACCCCAACGGACACACATCCGTACGATCGTAACACTGCATCAACCGCTCATAATCCCGCTGTAGCATGGTCATATAGGCCATAATATGATGCGCAAATATAATGGGCTGGGCGGGCTGGAAATGGGTAAAGCCTGGAAATAACGTGCGGGTATGCTGCTCAGCCAAGACCCCCAACGCACACAGTACCGCCTGAATATCAGACCCAATGGCCTGAATGTGATCTTTCAAATACAATCGGGCATCGGTCATCACTTGATCATTGCGTGACTTGCCCGTATGCATGCGTTTTCCGGTATCTCCAATATCCGCAATCACACGACGCTCAACATAACTGTGAACATCTTCATCCGAACACCCTTCCGGCGTCAACTGACCGGCCGTGTACGCTGCCGTGAGCTGATCCAAGGCGTGTGTAATTGAACGTGCGTCCGCCTCAGACAAGGCACCGCATCGTTTCAACCCCGCTACATGCGCCCGATTGGTCTGAATGTCATACGGCAACAACCGCCAATCCACCGGCAAGGTGTAACTCAGCACTTGAGCAGACGCCGCTAATTCAACCGTCTTGTTGTGAATCGAATGGGAATCACTCACAATTCACCCCGATCCCGCATGCCGTTAATTTTAGTGGGCAACCCATAAATTTTAATAAAACCAACGGCATCGGCCTGATTGTACAACTCAGAATCCGAAAATGATGACAACGATTCGTGATACAAGCTAAAGGGCGACACCCGTTTAACTGGTCGAACATGGCCTTTAAACAAAGACAGGGTAATATCCCCAGTGACCACTTTTTGCGTATCATTCACAAAAGCATCCAGGGCAGTCCGTGTGGTTGAAAACCATCGCCCATCGTAGACCAAGTCGGCATAGTCTAGGGCTAATTTTTCTTTTAAATGCAAGAGCGAGCGATCCAACACCAAATGCTCCAATTCTGTATGTGCGGCAAAGACAATCGTCCCACCCGGAGTTTCGTAAATGCCGCGAGATTTCATCCCAACCAATCGGTTTTCAACCAAATCAATTTGCCCAATGCCATGCTTGGCCCCAAGGGCATTCAAATGCTCCAACATCGGCACGGGTGCCATCGCCTCGCCATCAACGCGAACCGGAATACCCGCCTCAAACGATAGGGTAACTGTATCCGGCGTATCCGGCGTATCCGCCAACACTTGACTCATGCTGTAGACATCATCCGGCACGGGCTCGGTTAACGACTCCAACACGCCCCCTTCATGACTAATATGAAGCAAATTTGCATCTTCTGAATAGATCCGATCAGACGATTGAGCAATGGGAATGTTGTGCTGTTTGGCATACTCCACACAGGCCTCTCGCGATGTTAGGGTCCATTTGGGATCTTTCCATGGCGCAATAATTTTAAGCGATGGGTCCAAAGCCATGAACGTCAGCTCAAATCGAACTTGGTCATTGCCCTTGCCCGTGGCTCCGTGCGCCACCATCGTTGCCCCATACTCATGCGCCACATCCACCATACGCTTGGCAATGAGGGGCCGACCAATGCTGGTCCCGAGCAAATATTTGGATTCGTATATGGCTCCCGATCGCAAGGTTGGATACCAATAATCCACCACAAACGACTCCCGTAAATCATCAATGATAACGGCTTTGGCCCCACTGTTTAGCGCCTTTTCTCTCAACCCGGTTAACTCTTTACCCTGCCCCAAATCAATACATAAAGCGACAACCTCAACATTATAGTTTTCTTTGAGCCACGGAATCATAATCGACGTGTCTAAACCACCCGAATACGCTAATACCACTGTTTCCATAAGGACCTCCTCATTAACATGATCATAATTGCTTGTTGAGCATACATTCGATTTTCAGCTTGCTGAAAGACAACCGATTGAGAACCGGTCAACACCGAATCGGTAATTTCTTCGCCCCGAACGGCCGGCAAACAATGCATCACAATGGCATCGGGTTGGGCGGTTGCCAATACCGAATCGTTGATTTGATAGGGCTGGAATACCGCCACGTCCACAGACTCTTGGCCCATGCTCATCCACACATCTGTGTACAAAACATCGGCTCCCGCACAGGCTGTCATTGTGTGGGTAATCGTGGCATTGCGTGGGTGCTTTGGGGCATGGCCCTCTGGCGTAATGACGGTTAAATTCAACGACAAAACACTGCAAATATCAATTAATGACTGGCACACATTGTTGCCATCCCCGATATAGACAATCTTAGCGTCTCGGGACTTGCATTCCAACACCGTCATAATATCGGCCAAGGCCTGGCACGGATGGCTTTCATCGGACAAACCATTAATAATGGGAATGCTGGAATGCTGCAAGCAAGCCAATAAATCCGTATGGTGCTTGACACGCAAAATTAACGCATTGCAATAACGCGATAATACGCCCATCATGTCTGACAGCGGCTCCCGTGTGCCAAACCCAATATCCGTAGGTGATAATTGGATGAGGTGCCCACCCAATCGGTTAAGGCCCACCTCAAACGACACCCGAGTGCGCATCGATGGCTTTTGCAAAATCATACCAACGGTATAGCCAGACAAGGGCCGCTCGAACGCATTGGGCTCTGATTTTAATCGGTTTGCACAATCCAGCAGCGATTCTAAATCTGCAGCACTGTGTGGCAAAATATCAATAAAATTATCGATTGTCACGGCTCAAACATGTTCCAATACCGTTGTCCATAAACAACTCCAGCAATACGGCATGTTCCACCATGCCATTAATAATATGAACCCGATGCACCCCCTGCTCCAGCGCATTAATCGCATACTGCAATTTGGGGCGCATACCCCCGGAAATTTGTTCGTGACTTAACAAGGCTTTGGCTTCTGCATAATTAAAAAATCCCTGTAAGACATTGTCAATCATAATGCCGTCAATATCGGTCAAATAGACTAATTTGGTGGCCTTAACTTTGATCGCCACTTCTGAGGCTACATTATCGGCATTAATATTAAGGCTTTCACGACCCTGCCCCCGGCCAATGGATGCCACAACGGGAATATAATCTTCTTTAGCTAAAAGCGTCAGAATATCATCATTAATTTGAGTAATTGTCCCGACTAGCCCCATGTCTTTGTCAGGGTGATGATCCAAGCGCTTGGCTTGAAACAAGTGACCGTCTTTGCCAGACAACCCAACCGCTTTTCCACCAGCTTCGTTAATCAAAGTAACAATATCGCTGTTGATTTTGCCTGATAGAACCATTTCTGTGACTTCCATGGTTTCTGAATCTGTTACTCGAAGGCCATCAATGAACACCGTCTCTTTCCCAATTCGATTGAGCCATTTGGTAATATCTTTGCCCCCACCATGAACAATAATCGGGTTGATCCCAATATACTTTAACAACACAATGTCTTGAGCAAACTGCTGCTTCATTGCGTCATCAACCATTAGCGATCCACCGTATTTAATCACAACGGTTTTACCAAAAAACTGTTTAATATAGGGCAACGACTCTACTAAGATGCGTGCTTTATCAATATTATTTTTATGTACCATTGTCATATTTTATCGAACAAGCGTATAAATTAGCAACTGGTTGTTTGTTAATTTGGACTATTGTTAAGTTCAATTAAATTGCCGTCAAAAAAATTAATCAATCGATTCTTATACTGACTATGATTATATAGCACAGCCTCACAATGCCCTGAGTTATTTAAAATCCAAGCACTTATTGGAACATTGTGAGACAACCCTTCTTCAAGCAGGTGATATGTATGATCAATTGAAATTCGTTTATCCTGCTTTGAATGAACAAGCATAACTTTTGTATTCTTCAATTGCTGCATATGATTAATCGGGTTATGCGATAGCAGTGGATCTCCTGATATTAAACGACCAACTGTCAATACAGGTGCTGCCATAAAACTAGGGATATTATACTTTGGCAACTCTGACTGTACAATAATCTTTCTGTGGGCAAATGGCGCTTCGGCCCACACAGCATCGATCATCGGTTCATACGAAGCAGCCAATAACGCACTCGTTGCAGCCATTGAACAACCATATAGCCCCACATGCTGATACCCTTGTTTCTTTGCCCAATGAACAGCTGAAATAAAATCCTGATACTCATTGGAACCCAACGCTGTTCGGCCATCCTCATAATCTGACTCCCCTTGATCTCTAAAATCAATTAAAGCAACTGAAAGACCCTGATTTTGCAACATAATGGCGGGAATTAGTACCTGTGGGTTTCTACAGGACCCTTTATGGCCAGCTGCTGCAATAACAATGGACTGCTTGGATTGACCTGGAAACAACCAGCCTCGGAGTTTCAAATTATTTGAACTACTAATCACAATTGCTTGATATTGATTTGATTTGTATAGATCAGAATCGAAGTCTGAATAGGCATTTGGATATTTTGTTATAGAATCTGGTCGATTGTCCGCGTAGTTTCCAAAACCACCAGGAACTTTACTCAAAAAATGATACACCAACCCTGCTACACTACAGTACAGAAACATTATAATGAGGATA